>JANYDQ010000066.1 GCA_025363555.1 Bacteroidota bacterium
CTACAAACCGACTAATGGGACTAAAGTCCCTAAATACAAGTAGTTCTGTTTTGTAACCCCAGCCTTAAGGCTGGGGTTAATGAAACCTCACCAGATAAGGGCTTTAGCCCATAAGTCATTTATTAGTCGTTTAGTAGTGATTAACTATTAAAAATTATCTCTGATTTTTGTAAAAAATCCCTTTTTTTAAAAAAAGCGAGATTTTTTTATTAACAAATTGAGACGAACTTTACAATTTAGGAGGTGAATAGGCAAAAAAATATGATTACTCATAAAAATAATTTATATTTGCACCCTCTTATCTAAAAATAAGCTTTAGATAATAATTTGTATTTACACGATTAATTTACTTTTAAATGCTACAAATTATTTTAAAAAGTATGTGCAAAATTAAAGCTGTTTTTTACCTGTTTTCGGGCAAATTAGTTGCCTTTTGGCTAAAAGCAAAGAGGAAGGCTAAATTCCAATTTTACCCAAGTATATATTCCCTCTCTATTCTTTTTATTAAAAAACAATTTATTTTATTCACTTCATAAAATGAACACTAATGAAAACAAAACCACTCAACCTTCTGCTGGCAGATGACGACACTGACGATTGTATCTTTTTTAAAGAGGCGCTTGATGAGTTGCCTGTTAACGTAAATTTAACCATAGTTACGGATGGGGTAGAACTGACCCAGATGCTGAAATCCCCCGATTTTCGCCTCCTTGATGCTTTGTTTCTCGATTTGAATATGCGAAAAAAAACAGGTTTTCAATGCCTGGAAGAAATAAGAAGCAATTCGAAATTGGATGACATACGCATTATTATATACTCCACTTGTTCTGATTTGGAAACCGCCAACGAAGTACATCGCTTAGGTGCGGATTATTATATAATCAAACCCGGAAATTTTTGTAAATTAAAGGATGTAATTCATGAAGCACTTCTGTTGCTTGGCGATTCAACTATTGCTACAGAGGAAAAGGAAAATTTTATTATTACCGGTGAAAGAAAACTGATGTACCATGGACACAGCCAGCACTAATAGTATAGAAAATGCAGGAAATTGGCAAATGTCGGATAAAGACATACGCATTAGAAACCTGGAATTGGAACTGGCAAAAGCCCACGAAGACCTGGAAATAACCAACAAAAAACTGGCAGAAGTAAACCTGGAAATGGCGAACCTTGCCAAACAGGTGAAAGAAGAGAAACAGTATGCCCAAGGTATAGTGGAAACCATAAGAAACCCGCTGCTTGTGCTGGACAACGAGCTAAGGGTAAAATCTGCCAACGATGCCTATTATCAAAATTTTCATACCACCCATTCAGATACAAAAGATAAATTAATTTATGAATTGGGAAACAATCAATGGAGTATTGCAGAGTTAAAAACATTGCTCGAAAAAATTATTCCTGAAAAATCACGCGTCAACGATTTTGAAGTAACACAGACCTTTTCATCCCTTGGCGAAAGAATATTGATGCTGAACGCGCTTGAACTGGTGAAAGAAAGTAATTCGGAAAAACTAATACTGCTTACCATTGATGACATTACCGAACAACGAAAAGGAGCAGCAGAAAAAGAAGTTCGCAAGCATTTTCAGTTTATTACCGATGCTATGCCCCAGAAAGTTTGGACGGCTGATGCAGAAGGCAAAATTATTTATTTCAATAAAATTTGGATGGAATATTCGGGACTTGCTTTTGAACAATTGAAAGACTGGGGATGGAAAAACATTATTCATCCTGACGATTGGAAAGAAAATAAAACAAAATGGACACAGGCTATCGATAGCGGAAGTCCGTTTGAAGTAGAACATCGTTTTTTAAATAAAGAAGGAATATACAAATGGCATCTTAGCAGAGGGCTTGCTTATAAAAACGAAAAAGGAAATATTAAAATGTGGGTGGGAACCAGCACCGAAATAGAAGAGCAAAAAGAACAAAAACGTACATTAGAAAAAGCGGTGTTAAGCAGAACGTATGATTTGAATAAAGCCTACGCAGCACTGGAAGAAAGAAACAAAGAACTGGAAAATATAAACACAGAACTGCAAACATTTGCTTATGTGTCAAGTCATGATTTGCAAGAACCTTTAAGAAAGATTCAAACTTTTTCTACCCGCTTACTGGAAAAGGAAACGGAAAACCTGTCGGATAACGGCAAGGAGCTTTTTGATAAAATGCAAAAAGCAGCCATGCGAATGCAAACGCTGATTAAAGATTTGCTTACTTACTCAAGAACAAGTTCGGCAGACCGGAAATTTGAAATTATAAAACTGAATGTAATTATTGATGAAATAAAGGAAGATTTTAAAGAAGAAATTGAATTAAAAAAAGCAACCATTGAAACAGGAAATTTGTGTGAAATAAAAATGATTCCTTTTCAATTTCGACAGTTGGTGTATAATCTTGTCAGTAATTCACTTAAATTTTCAAATCCTGAAAACGCTCCAGTTATAAAGATTAAAAGCGAAACTATTTCAGGACGAAAGACGATGGCAATTAAACCACTTTCGCCCCTGAAGAAATATTGCCACATTACTTATGAAGATAACGGGATTGGGTTTGAACGCGAATACAATGAAAAGGTTTTTGAAGTGTTTCAGCAGCTTCATAATAAAGATATGTATCAAGGAACAGGGATTGGACTGGCGATTGTAAAAAAAATAGTTGAAAACCACAAGGGGCATATTACTGCCAGCGGTCATTTAAATAAAGGAGTAAGGTTTGACATTTATATCCCGGTAACCACATAGCGTATCAATTTATCCCCCATCTGCTGCTCCAGCTATCAATAAGATAGTGGCTGCAATAAAAGTTACTGTTTTCGACACACCTATAACTTGTAATACGTCCTTTCAGAAAAAATTAAACCCGCTTTAAAATTAATTCGGATATTTGTGCCCTCAAAAACTAAAACCGATGGAAGACTTTAAAAAATATTTTGACAACAACGAATATGTAACCAAAATAGTTGGCAGTGCAGACGATATGCCGCCAGGTGATGTGAACGGGGATATAATTTCCTCTCTTATTGCACTGCTAACAAAACCCGCAAACAAAGATTTTAAGGAACAAACCCTCTTGATTTTAAAAAAGGAAAAAGCAGGCGACTTGTTAATTACAGCTATTAAAAAAGCAAAAAAGGACAAGGCAATATTGGTGGCTGCCTGTTGGGAATCGGAAATTAATTACAGTCCTCAACTCACTTTTTTTATCGACCTTGCTTTAGACACAGATTACCTTGTTTGCCTGGAAGCTATCACTGTTATTAGCACTATGGAAGGACCTTTTAAGTCGGAAGATGTAAAAGGGTCTGTCGAAAAAGTGAAAAAAGAACAAAAGAAACTAAATTCGGAACGCCTGGTATTACTAAACGACCTGGTGAATACGCTGGAAGGATTTATTATTTCCTGAAATGGAAATATTATTTTTTATAATACTTCATTGCCTCGGGCATAAATTCTTTGATATCAGCAATACGAGTATCGTCTGAAGGGTGGGTGCTTAATAGTTCAGGCGGATGGTTGCTACCGCTTTGTTGCTTCATCCGTTCCCAAAAAGGAATAGCATCGTTTGGATTATAACCGGCAAGCGCCATAAACACTAATCCCAATTTATCTGCCTCACTTTCGTGCGTCCTCGAATATTTAAGCATACCCAACTGTGAAGTGATTCCATAAGACTGCATAAAAATATTTTTTGTCAGTTCGGGTTTCTGCGAAACCGCAACCGACAAAGCAGTGCCGCCAGCCTGAACCACCAATGCTTCACTCATCCTTTCGTTTCCATGACGAGCTACCGCGTGGGCAATTTCGTGCCCCATTACGCAAGCCAATGCCGTTTCGGTTTGTGTAACCGGTAATAAACCACTATACACCACTACTTTTCCCCCGGGCATACACCATGCATTCACGGTATTTTCATTTACCAGGTTAAACTCCCATTTATAACCATCCAGCCGGGACGAAAGCCCTTTGCTTTTCATAAAAACTTCAACTGCTCTTTGTATATTACCACCTACTTTTTTTACCAGTTGTGTATTTCCATCAGTAGCCGGCACGGCAGGATTTTTAGACAAAAACTCTGTGTAGCTGGTTAAACTCATCCCAATCATTTCCGATTCGGATATTAAATTCAGTTGTTTTCTGCCCGTAATAGGTACCTTTTCACACCCCACAAAAGCAGTAGCTATCATAAGCCCCGCAAGTAATTTCATTTTTTTCATATCGTTATATTTTTTTGGAATGCAAAAGTAACGGATTTTTTTATTAATCATTACATCATTTGGTGTAATTTTTTTGTTTAGTTTTAAAACTGAATATTATTTAAAAAATGGCGGTGCAAACAAGCAACATAAAATTTAGTATCAAGGAAAAAGCTTTGCTGGTAACAACCAGCGGAATGTTCATTTTATTATTTATGATACTCTGTTTTTATAACCGGTTTTCAGCTGATGATTATTATTCAATAGCTATTTTAAGAACGCACAATATTTTTCAATATGCCGAAATGATATACAGGGAGTGGAACATAAGACTGTTGCCACAGTTGTTCGCATCTGTCATCATTAAGTTTTCAACTATTCCGCACCTTCTTTTCGCTTACGGTTTAGTATCACTTTCCTTTCTAGTTTTTTCCATACGTTTGTTTCTTAAAAATCTTTTTGCGACTTATTTTAACATTCAACAAGAGAACATTATTTTGTTTTCGTATGCCGTATTTATCTCCATTTTTTTCTTTTTTATCACTTTCCGTATAGACGAAACCTGGTTCTGGCTTTCTTCATCGGTAACTTATTTATGGGGAAACTCCATGTTGATAGCAGGAAGTGCATTGATTATAGGCAATTCCGCAAATTTTAAATCATTCCTTTGCCTCATTTTTTGTTTTCTGTACACTGGAAGTTCAAGCGAACCTTTGGCTGTTGCAACTATCTCTGTTCTTATCCTCTTGATTATTTTTTTCTTATTAAAACTTAAATTTATAGAACAGATACGGATTAATAAAAGTGTTTATTACAAAATATCTTGTGCATTATTTGCCTGCCTGGCAGGTTTCTTGTTTAACTATTTGTCGCCCGGAAGGTCTTTAAGAGCAGCACTTTTTCAGCAACCCGATTTAATAAACGGAATTTGGATAACATTAAAAACAATAGCTAAAATTGTGTTGGACTTTTTCCCATATAAAATTTTGTATGCACTTCTTTTAAGTTTCCCATTTATTTATTTAGGTTTTTCATCAAGGTTGAATAACGAAAACAAAACAGCTAAAGGAACAATAGCTAATTCTATACTGGTTTCATTATTAGTTCTTTTTAGTATATCCTTTATCAGCCTGTTCCCTATGGCTTATATAATGCAGGATGTGGCGCTCAACAGAACGTTAACGCATGTTTCGTTTATTATATTAATTTTCTTTATTTACTGGTTTTTTAGAATAGGGTATGAAATGAAATTGAACACAAAGTTGTTTCGAAAATTGTTTTCACTTAGCCTGGATTTAATAATAATTCTTCTGATTGTAATTGTTTTTCACCAGTATAAAACTGTTTCTGCGTATGCAGATGAGGTGGATAAAAGAATCAATTACCTGGATGAATTAAAAATAAAGGGGCAAACACAATGTGCGGAGGTAACACCACTTCCGTCTTCAGGATTTTTACATTCTGCCGAAATAAGTGGTGATTCAGTATTTGAGCAAAATCAGCATTTCAGAAATGGTTTGTCTTTAGATTTTTTAATTAAAGTAAAGAAATGAGTAAGAATTATATCAAAGGTTTAAGTATTATTTTAATTCTTTTTGTTTTGCTCTTTGCCATTCTTAGTTTTAACATGCGACTGGCTACAGATGATTACTTTTTTATCTGGGATGTTAAAACACATGGAATAATGCAGAGCGTATATTTACAATACATACAATGGTGCGGTCGGTATTTTGCTGTTTTTTTGTATGATGTTGTTTATTGGTTATTCGACTCTCATCAAATTTATTATTCAGTTTTAGTGCTTTTTATTTTTCTTTTCTTAATAGGTGGAATTTATCGCTTACTACTATCTGTTATCAATCATTTTGATTTCAAAATGGAAACAACAAACCGATGGTTTGCCACACTTTCTTTCACCGCCCTACTTTTCTTTTTAACTATTAGCACAGGCGAGACCTGGTTTTGGTTTTGTAGTATGAGTTCTTATCTGTGGAGCGTTATTGTTTTTATTTGGGGGTTGTCTTTTTTGTTGCATAAAAAAAACAATATCATTACTTATTCCGGAATTGTTTTATGTTTTGTTTACTGCGGTGGCGCATCAGAGGTGTATTCAATTGTATATGGATTTTTATTGTTCATTTTAATTATATATCAATGGAAAAAGAAGAAGAATATTCCCTCATTTATAAAAATGGTATTTAATAAAAAATTAGTAATTGGATTGCTTTCACTGGGCTTTTCATTTATAATAGTTTTAATTGCCAAAGGTAATTATTCGCGTGCTGTGCAGTTCCCAAATCCCACTTTTATGAACACAGTAAGTTTAACTGGTAGAATGTTGTTAAAACTTTTCGGATGGTTCCTTCCGCAAAAAGTTATTTATATTTTCATCTTTTTAGTTCCCTTTCTTCTTATTGGAAATTCATACAATAGTGGCGGAAGAATAAATGTGTTTTTATTTTTTAAGAAATTCAAGGATACTGGCATTTTTCTTCTTTTGTCTGTTCTAATGGTATTTGGTTCCATTGCAATAATAATGTCTCAAAGTGGCGAATACAGAGTATGGTTCATTGTTTCTTTTCTACTTGCTGTTTATACCGTGTGCATTGCTTTCTTTGCAGGAAAGTGGGGATTATTTAACGAAAAACAAATTCGCCTTCTTGAGAGAATAAGTATTCCTATTGGATTAATTGCAATGATTATTACAGTTTATTCTCAATATCAAATTACTGAAAAATACGCTGCTTCTTATGATGAAAGAGTATCAAATTTAGTACAACTTAATACTAAGTTAGAAAAAGATACAGTTATTATTTTGAAACCTTTATCACCTTCCGGGATGCTATATTCTTCAGAAATAACAAATGACACTTTCCACTTTTCGAATAGGGAACTGCGATTAGGTTTAAATTTAAAATATCACATTATTGTTGAAAACAAAAAAGAGTAAGTAGAAGAACCTACTTAAATAATAAGTAAAATTGCCAAACTAAAAACCAAACAAATGAACAAAAAGATATTAGCTAACGATGGAATTGACGCACAAGGTAAAGCATTGCTCGAAAAGGCAGGCTTTACGGTGATTACAGAAAAAGTAGAGCAACAAAATTTAGCGCGCGCTATTAATGAGCAAGGGTATAGCGGACTTACCGTTAGAAGTGCCACTAAGGTTAGAAAAGATATTATAGACGCTTGTCCTAATTTAAAATTAATAGGAAGGGGCGGAGTAGGTATGGATAATATTGATGTGGAATATGCGCGTAGTAAAGGTATTAAAGTGGTAAATACTCCTGCGGCTTCTTCACATTCCGTTGCCGAATTAGTGATGGCACATTTATTTAACTGCGTTCGTTTTTTATATGATAGCAACAGGCAAATGCCGGTGCATGGGGAAACACAATTTGATTCTCTCAAAAAGAAATATGCGAAAGGAATTGAACTAAAGGGAAAAACAATCGGTATTATTGGTTTTGGACGAATAGGACAAGCAGTCGCAAAGGTTGCTTTGGGATGCGGTATGAAAGTAATCGCATACGATCCGTTCATTAATGAAGCCACTCTTAACCTTGATATTATTGGCGCAACAGGTGCGGTTGTTGTGAACATAAAAACAATTCCACTGGATGATTTACTAACTGAAAGTGATTTTATTTCTTTGCATGTTCCGGGTGGAAAAGTAATTACTAAAACGGAATTTGCCAAAATGAAAAACGGAACATGTATTGTAAATGCTTCCAGAGGCGGTGTTATAGATGAAACAGATTTGATAGATGCACTTAATTCGGGTAAAATTTCGCATGCAGCGTTAGATGTTTTTGAAAATGAGCCCTTTCCTGAAATTGAATTGCTTTCACATCCCAAAATATCCTTAAGCCCTCATATAGGTGCGGCTACAGAAGAAGCCCAGGAAAGAATAGGTATTGAATTAGCAAATTTAATTATCGATAACTTATCGTAACTAAATGGCAAAGATAATTCCTTTTAAAGCAATTCGTCCGGCTAAAGATAAGGTTCATTTAGTTCCTTCGAGGCCAGTTGATGGATATAATCCTGATGAATTACAGGAGAAATTAGCCGGCAATCCTTATACTTTTTTGCACATTATCAATCCTGATTTTGGTGATGCGATTAAAACAAAAGCAGGTTCTACGGAACGTTTACAAAAAATAAAAGCGAAATATTTGCAATTTGTCAGAGAAGAAATTTTTATTGAAGATTCCCAACCTTGTTTTTACATTTATCAGCAACAAAAAGAAGGAGACATTTATACAGGCATAATTGGTTGCGTTAGTATAGATGACTATTTTAACGGGGTAATAAAAATTCACGAGCAAACAATTACGGAGCGGGAGGAAAAATTAATGCACTACCTCAACGTTTGTGATTTCAATGCCGAACCTGTTTTGTTTTCTTACCCCAACGATGACATAATTGATAAATTAACCGAAAATATATTGTGTACTACCCCTGAATACGATTTCTCTACCACTGACAAAGTACGTCATAAACTATGGGTCGTTAATGATAAAATAGTTATCAGGAAAATTACAGAGCAGTTTTCTCGAATAAACAGCATCTATATTGCAGATGGTCATCACCGTTCTGCATCATCTGCTTTGCTTGGAAAATCAAGAATGGAAACCGATAAGAATTTTACAGGAAATGAACCTTACAATTTTTATCTTGGTGTTTTCTTTCCGGAAACTCAATTGAAAATATATGATTTTAACAGGGTAGTCAAAGATTTAAACGGTCTGACGGACGAATCGTTTATAGGAAAACTAAATGAGAAGTTTATTATCACCCTTAAAGATAAAAATATATACAAACCTGTTCGAAAGCATAATTTCAGCATGTACCTTAATGGAAGATGGTATTCCCTGGATGCAAAAAAAGAAATTATTCATAATGAAGAGCCGGTGGGAAGTCTGGATGCCTCCTTATTAACAGAGCATATTCTTTCGCCCATTTTAAATATTAACGATTTAAAAACGGATAAACGAATAGGATTTGTTTCCGGAATAAAAGGAATGATCGAACTGAAAAGTCGAGTAGATAGTGGAGATTTTAAAGTCGCGTTTGGTTTGTACCCGGTGGAAATGAAACAACTGAAACATATTGCCGACACCAATAACAGCATGCCACCGAAAACCACCTGGGTAGAACCAAAAATGCGAAGCGGATTAGTGATTTATAAATTAGGTGAATGAGTATTTCTGAGAATCTTTCTTCAATAAAATCTTCATTGCCATGCGAGGTAACATTGGTGGTAGTAACAAAAACACAATCATTGGAAAACATAATGGAAGTGTATGCTCTCAACCATAAAATATTCGGTGAAAATAAAGTTCAGGAGTTGGCAGACAAATATAAGCAGTTGCCAAAGGATATTGAATGGCACTTAATAGGACATTTGCAAACCAATAAAGTAAAATACATTGCTCCATTTGTTTGTCTTATTCATTCGGTGGATAGTTTGAAATTGTTGGAAGAAATAAACAAACAAGCCCAAAAAAACAACAGGATAATAAATTGTTTGCTGCAACTATATATTGCGAAGGAAGAAACAAAATTCGGGTTGGATTTTAAGGAAGCGGAAACATTAATGAGCTCCCAGGAATTTTCGAAACTGAAAAACATTGCAGTAGTTGGTTTTATGGGAATGGCGAGTAACACAGACGATAAAGAACAAATTGCAAATGAATTTCAATCTTTAAAATTGTTTTTTAATAAATGCAAGCAAATGGTAACTTTCAACTTAAAACTTGAAATTTTATCCATGGGAATGAGTTCCGATTACCTGCTTGCTATTCAGGAAGGAAGTACACTTATCAGGGTAGGTAGTTCGATATTCGGAGAACGAAATTAAAATTATTTGTTTTCATTAGCGATGTTCTCCTAATCACTTTCTGAAAATTTTAATTTCTCCATTCATTTCCACTTTAATAATAGTAGAAGGTTTGGTATTATTCATTTCATTTTGCCGCCAGTTAACCACGTAATCAACTTTGTTTAAAATCTCCGCTGAAATTTGACCAAACGAAGCAGGAGCGATGTCGCCACTTATGTTTGCGGAGGTGGAAACAATGGGTTTACCAAATTTGTGAATTAAATCTCTGCAAAAATCATCTTTCACAATCCGTATCCCAACACTATCATCAGCAGCAATAACATTTTGTGCCAGCCCTCTTCCTTCCGGATAGATAATGGTTATTGGATTTTCTGCAGCTTCCATTAAATCCCAGGCAACAGCCGGAACCTCTTTTACATAACGGTTCAGCATTTTTTCATCGCACACCAGCACCACCATACTTTTATATTCCGCGCGTTGTTTTATTTTAAATATTTTATCAACAGCTTCTTTGCTTCTTGCATCGCAACCTATTCCCCATACTGTATCAGTAGGGTAAAGTATGGTTCCACCTTTATGTAAAACAGCCAATGCCTTTTTTAATTCTTCTTCCAAAATAATATTAATTTAATGGTAACAACTCTTTTATGTCAATGGAATAGGCACATTTAAAATGTCCAAGCGGACATGCAGAATGTCCGTGAAGTCCACATGGACGGCAATCCAGCTTTTCCTGTGTTTCCACAATTTTTGAGAATTCACTTAACGGACCAAAACCAAAAGCAGGAATGGTGGAACAATAAATAGCTGTAGTGGGGGCATTCATTGCCGAAGCTATGTGCATCGGTCCAGAATCGTTCACATAATTCATTTTTGCATCCTTCATCAATGCAGCAGATTCAAGAAAATTTAATTTACCGGCAAGATTAACACAATGTTCCTGTTTTTCGCTACTTACTTGTGAAATTAGTTCTTCACAAAAATCATAATCTGCCGAAGCTCCTAATAAATATATCATTTTATAAGGCAATGCATTCATCAATTCTACCCATTTTTGCTTCGGAAATTGTTTGGTAAACCATACAGAAGTAGGGGCAATACAATAATATTCTGAAAATTTATATTTATTTACCGCATCGTAATTTTCTTTTGAAGGGTAAAGTTTTGGCTTTGCAAATGCAGCGTCTGTAATACTTTCAATTAATTGTTGGTTTCTTTCCACTTCATGTCTGCCATCGCCAATAATGTGTTTTATTTTTTTTGTAAATAAATATGATAATGGATTTTTATCAAAACCAATTTTTACTTTAGCACCGGATAAACCTAAGAGTAAACCGGAACTTGCAAAACGATGAATGGTAAGTGCATAGTCGTATTTATTAGCTTTTATCTTTTTAGTGATAGATAGCAAATTTTTTATTTTGCTTTGTTTTTTATTCCAGGCAAAAACATTTTTAATGAAGGGATGATTTGCCAAAAGCCCTTCATTGCCTTTTCTTAACACAAAGTCAATCTGGGCATCCGGATAACGCTCATACAATTTTTCAACCACCGCAGTTGCAAGTATAACATCTCCAAGGAAGGCAGTTTGTATAATTAAAAATTTCATTGTTTTATTAGTTTTTTATTCAATGAGTGTAAGCCTGACGGAGCCGCCTACTCGATTATCGGATGTTTTTCTTTCGTGTCGTTTCAAGTGTTTATATGGGTTCTGTTTACAAATTCAGTCCTTTCAATTTTATACCAGTTATGTATTATTTCTTCAAAGTTAAATGTTTCAATAAGTTTTAGCCCAACTTTTTTTAAAACATTGTTTGAAGCATCATTTTCAATGTTTGCCATTGCATAAACTTCTTGGGCTTTTAGTTTTTCAAATGCGTATTCTAAAAAAGCAAATGCTGTTTCTGTTGCAAATCCTTTACCCCAATACTTCGTTTTCAGTCTGTAACCAAGGTCGTAATAATTTATGTGGTTGTTTGTTGTTTCGGTCATAAACTTCAAACCTGACCAACCGATAAATTCGTTAGTATTCTTATCTATAACTGCCCATCTTCCTATTCCATTATCTTTATATTGTTGTCTAAGAATATTTATAACATCAGCCACTTGCTGTTTGTTTATTACAGGTTTGTTTCCTATAAACTTATGCACTTCGGGGTCAGAGTCAAGTTCAAACATTCCATCAACATCTGTTGGAACTAGTTCTCTCAATAACAATCTTTCTGTTACTATAAATTTATCCATAGTTTTAATTGTTTTTGTACGTCTTAAAAGTTAGGATGTCTTCCCTTTAAACTAAACTAAAATAAATCAAAGGCATTCAGTTTTAGTATTTATATAATGCTGTAAGTTATGCTTACATTTAATTAATATCATTTTATTTTTTAAAAAGTAACACTACAAACCGACTAATGGGACTAAAGTCCCTAAATACAAGTAGTTCTGTTTTGTAACCCCAGCCTTAAGGCTGGGGTTAATGAAACCTCACCAGATAAGGGCTTTAGCCCATAAGTTCATTTATTAGTCGTTTAGTAG
>JANYDQ010000068.1 GCA_025363555.1 Bacteroidota bacterium
TCTACAACTTACAATATGTCTGCTGCCGGAACTTATACCTTCACTGTTGCCACTTCTGTTTCGGGAGATGCAACTACCGGAAACGATACGTATTCTAATTCATATATAAAATATACCGACCCTACTGTGATAGCAACACCTAACTCGGTTGCTCTTTGTGCCGGGCAATCTACCAACATACTGGCATCAGGAAGTTCTGGGATAGGAATAATAAGCTATACCTGGTCTCCGGGAGCTGGCTTATCATCCACTTCATCCCAATTCCCGTTAGCTACACCTGCCAGTACCACTACCTATTCGGTAACAGTGGTTGATGTGGCAGGTTGTTCGGCTATGGACACTGCTTTAATAACAGTTCATCAATTGCCAACGGTAACAGCAAATGCTTCCACTACAACACCCTGCACCGGCTCTAACTTTACATTATTCGGAGGAGGGGCTTCTTCTTATCTTTGGGACAATGGTGTAACAGACAATGTTCCGTTTGCAGCTACTACTACCACTACGTATAACGTAACAGGTACTGATATATATGGTTGCAGCAATACATCATCTATCATCATCAACCCAAATGCACTACCTGTAGTATCTGCATTGGCTTCGCTTACTCCCATTTGTATGGGAAGTATGGAAACACTGAACGGAAGCGGGGCGGTTTCGTATGTTTGGGATAATAGTGTAACCAACAATGTGCCTTTTGCAGCAAACAGTACAACTACATATAACGTTACCGGAACGGATGCAAACGGATGTATGGGTACGGCTGCTGTAACCGTTACCGTAAAACCTCTTGCCACCCATACACAGTCAGTAACCATTTGTCATGGTACTTCTCTTACTGTGGGTTCTTCTACCTATAGCACAAGTGGTACTTATACCGATATGTTTACAGCGGCAAATGGTTGCGACAGTACGCTTACTACTAACTTAACCGTTAGTGCTGCTATTACAGGCAGTCAATCTATTGATGTATGCGCGGGTGGGTCTGTTTCCATTGGCGGAACAGTGCATACCACCAGCGGAACTTATACAGATGTGTTAACAGGCGGTGCAATGAACGGTTGCGACAGCACAGTTACCACCATGCTAACAGTGGATGCTGCCATAACAGGCTCACAATCGGTAACGGTGTGCAGTGGAGGTAGCATTACCATAGCAGGAAACACACATAATGCAACTGGAGCTTATACCGATGTAATAACTGCCGGGGCAATGAATGGCTGCGACAGTACGGTTACTACCAACTTAACGGTAAGCCCTGCTATCATGGCATCGCAGGCAATAACAGTATGTGCAGGAGGTTCAATAACCGTTGGGTCTTCTACTTATAATTCATCAGGCTCTTATACAGATGTGTTTGCCAATGGAGCTATGAATGGTTGCGACAGTACCATTGTTACTAACTTAACAGTGAGTGCTGCTGTAACCGGGAGCCAAACAATAACGCTTTGTAATGGCGGAATGCTGATGGTGGGATCATCCATGTACTCTTCTTCCGGAACTTATACCGATGTATTACCCGGTGCTGCCATGAGTGGTTGCGATAGTACAGTAACAAGTAACTTAACCATACTGAACCCTATTACCGGCAGCCAGGTATTAAATATGTGTTCGGGCGGAATGGTAACAGTGGGCGGCAATACATACACCAGCACTGGCATTTATACCGATGTATTAGCCGGTGCATCTGTGGCAGGTTGCGACAGCACAGTTACTACCAACCTAACTGTTAACTCTTCCATAACCACTAATCAAACCCTTACCATCTGTGCCGGAGATTCCATACTGGTAGGTACTGTTCATTATCATACTACCGGTGTTTATACCGATTCTTTAACTGCCTTGGCTGGTTGCGACAGTGTTATTACTACCAACTTAACAGTGGCGCTGCCGTTAATGAGCACTCAAACACTTACTATATGTGCAGGAACTTCATTAACAGTAGGCACCATGACTTATACCACTACCGGGGTTTATACTGATGTGCTTACCGGAATGATGGGTTGCGACAGTACCGTTACTACTAACCTTACCGTTAGCCCTGCTATTACCGGCAGCCAGTCTGTAACCCTTTGTTACGGAGGTTCGCTTACTGTGGGCGGCAATACTTATAGTGCAAGCGGTAGTTACACCGATGTGCTTACCGCCATGAGCGGATGCGACAGTACGGTTACCACTACCTTAAATATAAACGGGCAAATTCCGCTAACAGTTAATTCACCAACCATTTGTGCCGGGCAAACCGCTAATCTTGTTGCCAATGGTGCTACCAGTTATACCTGGTCAGCCGGCATTACTCCTACAGGAGCTAACACAGCTACTGCAAGCCCTGCTTTCACACAGGTATATCATGTTACAGGAACAGTAGGAACCTGCGCTGATACTGCAACGATAACAATAACTGTACACCCGGTGCCGGTAGTAACTATGGCAGCATTTAATCCTGCTTCGGTCTGTATCAACTGGGCTGCCTTTGCCTTGCCGGCTACTACTCCTTTCGGAGGTATTTACAGCGGTGCAGGTGTAACTACCGGTAACATGTTTACTCCATCGGTAGCAGGTGCAGGAGCTCATGTTATTACTTATACTTTTACAGATACAAATACTACCTGCTCTGCATCCGCCACGCAAACGGTTACGGTGAACAGTTGTGCCGGAGTGGACGAATACAGTTTAGCAAATTCTGTGGTTGTATATCCTAACCCTACCAATGGGTTGTTTACTATCGCCACCAGCAATGCCGATTTTACTGAACTGGTTATAACCATTACAGATATTGAAGGCAGAATAGTTTATTATAAATCGGATAAAAACAATGGTTCGGAGTATAGCAAACAAATAAACCTGGAAGGCTTAGCAAAAGGTATATACTATATAAAAGTAAGTAACAATAAAGAAACTGCTATTCAGAAACTGGTGATTGAATAGGTAAGATTTAAGAGAATAAATTTCGAAGAATGCTCACCCGAAAAGGGGTGAGCATTTTTTGTTAGAAAGGTGGTTTGACAGTTAAAATAATTTAGGCCCCCCCCCTTTTTTCCTTTCCTTTTTAATTCCTTTTATTTTAAATAAACAATAAAAAAACAAGACTACCTGATAAACCAAAGTTTCATACATTTAGCTAAAATCAATTCCTTATTTAGAATAAATATAAATTAAAGATTTTTGATAAATAATTGTACTTTTTGTGATTAACGATTGATGTTTCTTATAAATTTGTCGCCAATTAAAAAAATTGCTTCAGTAAAAGAAGTAATACAACCGAGCTAAATAGTTAAAAAGCAATATGGATACACTGTGCATTAAGTCGCAAAAACAAATTCCGGCAATTATTTCCTTCCTGTTTCTATCAATCATTCTCAGTATTAATTCAGTTTTAGCACAAGACGGTGCCAAATTATTTAAGCAAAATTGTGCCGTTTGTCACAGTTTGGGCAAAAATATGGTTACCGGACCCGGATTGGAGGGAGTTGCTGCAAGAGTTCCTGGTGATGCCTGGTTAATGAAATGGATTAAGAACAACAAAGCAGTTATTGCCAGCGGAGATGCGTATGCAAACAAAGTATTTGCCGAGAACAGTAAAAAAGACATGACTGTTTTTGCTGATTTTAAAGACGAAGAATTAAAAGCCATTATAGCATACATTAAAGCACCACCGGCAGTAGTGGCAGGACCATCACCAACACCTAACCAACCGGGACAGGCACCGGAAGAAAAAGGAGTAAACCCCTTAGCCATCTTATTAGGTGTAATAGCTTTCCTTATTATTATTGTGGGAGTTCTTCGCGGAGTGAGTCATTCATTAAAAAATTTGCAAAGAGAAAAACAGGGAATGCCCGAAGTGGAACAGGTAGGTGTTTGGAGAGAATTAAAGATATGGATGGGTACGCATAAACGTACTATGGTGGTTATTATATTGTTTGTAATATGTGGATTATTATCTGCAACCTGGGATGGATTAATGGGAATAGGGGTTTACGAAGGATATCATCCTTCACAACCCATCGCTTTTTCTCATAAAATTCACGCAGGAGACAATGCTATCAATTGCCAGTATTGCCATTCGGGAGTAGAAAAAAGTAAAACCGCAGGAATACCAACGGTGAATGTTTGTATGAATTGCCACAAAGGAATTTCTAAAGGACCATCAGGCGAAAAAGGAACTGCAGAGATTGCAAAAATATACGCTGCTGCGGGTTGGGACCCTGACAAAGGTGCTTATACCAAACCTCAAACTCCTATTATCTGGACAAAAGTTCACAACCTTCCTGATTTTGTTTTCTTCAGTCACCAGCAACACGTAAAAGTGGGGAAACAGGATTGTGTTACCTGTCATGGTGAAGTAAAAGAAACCACTACTGTACACCAGGATAAGCAAATGACTATGGGCTGGTGTATTGACTGTCACAGAAAAACAGAAGTACCGGGAATGAAAGACAACCCGTATTACGAAAGTTTACACAAAAAATTAGCAGAAAAATACAAAGGACAACCAATAACCGTTGATAAAATGGGCGGTATTGAGTGTGGAAAATGCCACTACTAGATTTTAAGATATTAGACATTAGATTTTAGATTAATAATAAATATGGGAAAAACAAAATATTGGAAAGGACTGGAAGAATTAAATAACAGTCCTGAATTTGTTCAAAAAGCAAATAACGAATTTGCAGAGCAAATACCTGTAGAAGATTTTTTAGGAGACAGCAATCTTAGCTTGGATAACGGCACCAACCGCAGAGATTTTCTTAAATTTCTTGGTTTCAGTGTTACAGCAGCTTCTTTGGTTGCCTGCGAAACACCTGTTAATAAAGCAATACCTTATGTTGTAAGACCTGAAGAGATTATACCGGGAGTTGCTAACTGGTATGCTTCTACCTATTACGATGGAAACGATTACGCTGCATTATTAGTTAAAACAAGAGAAGGTCGCCCAATTAAAATAGAAGGAAACGAATTGTCGAAAGTTTCGATGGGCGGAACCAATGCCCGTATCCAGGCTTCTGTGCTTTCTTTATACGATTCGTCAAGAATAACCGGACCAATGGCTAATGGTGCTCCGGCAACATGGTCTTCGGTTGATAAAGAGATTGGTGGTAAATTAGCTGCCATTGCTGCTAAAGGTGGAGCCATCAGGATATTATCTTCTACCATCATCAGTCCTTCCACTAAGTCGGTAATTGCTGATTTTACAGCCAAATACCCAACTACCAAAGTAGTAATATATGATGCTGTTTCTTATTCGGGAATAGCAAAAGCAAACGAACAATCATTTGGTAAAGAAATGATTCCTTCTTATAACTTTGATAAAGCAGAAGTAATAGTAAGTATAGCTGCCGATTTTCTTGCCAACTGGTTATCTCCTATTGAATATGCGAAACAATATGTAACAGGGCGCAGGGTAAGCAAGCAGCATGCAAAAATGTCGAAGCATTACCAGTTCGAATCCAATCTTTCTTTAACAGGAGCAAATGCCGATGAGCGTGCGCCAATAAAAGTATCTGAACAGGGCAAAGTAGCAGTGAGTTTATATAATGCAGTTGCAAAAATTGTTGGGGGCAGCACGTTGTCATCATCAGCATTAAGTTGTGATGCCATGATTAATAAAGCTGCAAAAGATTTGGCATCGAACAAAGGGAAGTCTTTGGTAGTATGTGGTTCGAATGATGTGAATGTTCAAATGGTAGTGAATGCAATAAACGTGTTGCTTGATAATTATGGGAAAGCAGCTGACGGAAAAACTATTGACTACGAAAATTCAAATTATACTCACCAGGGAAATGACGCTGCATTTGCAGATTTAGTGAGCGAAATGGCTTCTGGAAAAGTGGATGCTATTATTACTTATAATACGAATCCTGTTTATACTGCACCAGCATCACTAAAATTTGCAGATGCATATAATAAAGTAGGTT
>JANYDQ010000072.1 GCA_025363555.1 Bacteroidota bacterium
AGATAAAAAAAACTCGTGTGTTAACACGAGTTTTTTTATTTACTGTTTAAAAAATTATTTTATCATCACCATCTTTCTTGTTGAAGTAGAATTGTCTCCAACATTAATAGAATAATAATAAACTCCTTCTGACATATTAGATGAATTAATAGTAAAGGAATGATTCCCGGCATGTTGTTCTCCATCGTTAATTGAAACAACTTTTTTACCTGTAACATCAAAAACGTTTAATGTAACTTTTGCTGTTTTTTCCAACTCATAACGTATTTCGGTAGAATTAGTAAATGGGTTAGGAATGTTTTGACCTAATTTAGCACCATTCTCAAATTCAGCAATTCCGGTAGGGGGGTTGCTTATTTTGAATTCAATGATATGATTTTCGTAAGCGTATGAAGGTGTCCAAGCCCATGTCGGAATAAAATATCCATTCCATCCATTAGCATTAATATTGTATCTTACACTTTTAGGTAATGCATAAGAACAATTCATGTCAGAACTATAATTAGTTGCTGTTCCATAATAGGTAGGGGTAGTGCCTGCTCCTCCAATTGAATCGCCATTTTGCTGATAAGATAACAGATAAAAGGAATTCTTTGCATTTATGGAATCTGTAATTGAATAAGAATATCCAGGTTTGAAACTTAGTGAAACCCCTATTTTTTTCCCTGCAGCTTGGTTAGGAACACCAGTAGCTGCTAAAAAAATTTCTTTAGTGGTACTTGAAGAATCGCTTTCGTGAAGCAGGTAAGTGTAAGTTGTAATGATATTTGAAGGCACTACTCTGTGATTTACAGAATCGTAAGTAATGTCTTGATATGACCGTGTTCCACCAAGAGTATAATTTTGCGCTGTTACTTCTTTGAGAACTGAAACAAAAAGTGTATCCACTATTGTTGAAGGAAGATTTCTTAAATAAGCATAAGCTATACCGATTGAATCCAATGAATAGGCATCTGCTGCAGTAATTCCTTGAAGAGGCATATTTTTAGGGTCAAGCATGGTAGCCGCATTCATAAACTGTGGATAGGCGGTTGCTCCGCTGGTGTAAACTCCAGCAATAATTGCGGTATCAGGGAATATCATCATAAAATGAACTCCTGCCGCATTTGGAGTAAGACCACTAGGATCATTTAACTGAAGAGCGTAATTTAGCCATCCGGAAAAAATTCTGTCACCAGAAAGGGAAGCTTTAAGAGTGTGGCTGGAAGTGGTTCTTAATTTTTGATTTGTTAATTTTAAAGATGCATTGTTAATCGTTCTTTGTTGTCCATAAGACATTATGCTAAACATTCCAATGGCTGTAATTAATGTGTAAAGTTTTTTCATAGTAAATTTTTATTATTAAGTTATTAATTATTTATCGGTAAAAGTATATGTTTATTTATTAAAAACAAAATATTTTGTAAAAAAACTTTAGCAGGTGTTTAAAATTTATTCGATTAGAAATTCAATTAACAATGGTTTGTTCACCCCAAACTTTCATTTTGCTATCTGAAACTTTTAATTTCAATATAGAAGTTTTATATTGTTAGCTTAGATACCTTACCAAATTGGAACATTGCATTATTATTAGGGTCATTTATCTTAAAACAATCATCTTCTTTGGTAAAGTGGGGTTCTCACCAATTTTTAAATTATAATAATAAACACCTGCTGATAAGTCAGAAGCATTGAATCGGATAAAATGTTTTCCGGCAGCTTGAAAATCTTCTTGTTGTTCTGCCACTTTTTTGCCAGTAACATCATAAACTAAAAAATCAACTTCAGATTTATTTATTAATTCATAATTAATGGTCGTTACGTTACTAAATGGGTTCGGCATATTTTGAGAAAGCTTGATTCCATTTACAAATTCATTTTCCGAAATGCCTACATTTCCTTCCACTATTGTTATTTCATCTAAATACAATTCGTCCATATTAGTTGCATTATGGTTAAAAGCAAAAGATACTGTATGTCCATTATATATAGAAGGAATATTAATTTCTCTCATTACCCAGTTGGTATCCGTAGATAGCGTTACGGAAGGATAGGAGTCTGGTTTAGTATATATAGGAGGGTCGGTAAAATCGGTATGTGTTAAAACAGCCGAAGGGGTAGCGGATACTAATACCCGGTATCCATCTCTCCAACCGGGATTAGTTCTGTCGTACCAAATCAGGTTGGCTCCATTACCCGGAATTGTGATAGGTCCGAAGTTCAACCAATTGTCTGCCTGTCCTATTGGATTGAACCAGGAAGTTGCATACCAGAAAAAGGATGTGTCATTGCCAGCCGGGGCAGGCGATTCCCATGGGTGATAAAAATTGCTCATTAAAGGATTGCCTGAACTGCTCATTGTGGAGTCGGTAGAAGACAGTATTCCGAAATCGGGATCTGCTCCTATGGTATTAACGGGGCGCATATCCACATCCTGAAGCGTAACGGCAAAATTAGCACTGTCGGCTGAATTTACATACGTCTTCATTAATGGCATGTACATTAATGTGTCTCCAATGGAACGGTTAGTGGACAATGATAGAACACGAACCGGCACATGAACAGTATGGGCAGAAGAAATAACAAATGGAAATTCTTTTGTTTGAGCATCTACAGACAGGGTAAGTATTGCTATTGCCAGAAAAGTAAGACACGTTTTCATTATACTATTTTGCACATTCTTTTTTAATTAGCAGATACCCCAAGTTCTAAATACATCCTTTTTGTTTATAAAACCACTTCTTCTTCCGAATAACTTTCAATAGGAGGACAGGCACAAATCAGGTTTCTGTCACCAAAAGCATTATCAACACGGGCAACAGCGGGCCAGAATTTAGACTCTTTTACCCATTTTAAAGGGAATACCGCTTTTTCGCGAGAGTAAGAATGTTTCCAATCGTCAGTAATTACAGCCTTTGCGGTATGCGGTGCGTTTTTCAATACATTATCTTCCTTATCTGCTTTCCCGGAAATGATTTCATCAATTTCATTTTTAATAGAAATCATTGCCGAACAGAATTTATCAAGCTCTTCTTTCGATTCGCTTTCTGTTGGCTCTATCATTAAGGTATCGTGAACAGGAAAAGAAACAGTTGGTGCATGGTAGCCATAATCCATTAATCTTTTTGCAATGTCGCCTACTTCCACTCCTGCCTCCCGTTTAAATGAAACACAATCCAAAATCATTTCGTGCGCACAACGACCATTTTTACCACTGTATAATTCCGGGTAATGTCCGTTCAGCAATTCTTTAATATAATTAGCATTTAATATGGCAATCCGTGTTGCCTCTGTAACTCCATCTCCGCCCAGCATTTTGATATATCCGTAAGAGATAAGTAAAATCAATGCGCTTCCAAAAGGAGCTGCTGACACCGCATGAATTCCTTTTTCTCCTCCTGTCTTTATTAAAGGATGGGATGGTAAAAAAGGAGCCAATTGTTTTGCAACACCTATGGGTCCCATGCCCGGTCCGCCACCACCATGAGGGATAGCAAATGTTTTGTGCAAGTTCAAATGGCAAACATCTGCACCTATATTTCCCGGACTTGTTAATCCTACTTGTGCATTCATATTAGCCCCATCCATATACACTTGTCCTCCATTTTCATGAATGATATTGGTAATTTCAATTATGCTTTCTTCGTAAACGCCATGAGTACTTGGGTAAGTAACCATTAAGCAGGAAAGATTGTCTTTATGGAAAGTTGCTTTTTCACGCATATCATTCACATCAATGTTTCCGTTTTCATCACATTTTACAAGAACAATTTTCATCCCGCACATGGCTGCAGAAGCAGGATTGGTGCCATGAGCAGAAGTTGGAATCAATGCAATATTACGGTGTGCATCTCCTCTTGATTGGTGATACGCCTGGATAACCAACAGACCAGCATATTCTCCCTGTGCACCGCTATTTGGCTGAAAACTCATTTTAGAAAAACCTGTTATTTCACATAAGGCTTTATCTAATTCATCTATCATTTCCAAATATCCTGTAGCTTGTTCAACCGGGACAAAAGGATGAATGTTTGCAAATTCGGGCCAGGTAATTGGCATTAACTCAGCTGCTGCATTCAATTTCATAGTACATGAACCCAATGAAATCATCGAGTGGGTTAACGATAAATCTTTATTCTCCAGTCGTTTTATATAACGCATCATTTCCGATTCGGAATGATACGAATTGAATACGGGATGTGTAAGGATTTCGGATTTTCGATTTGCAATTGGTGATTTTTGATTATGAATTTGCTCTTCCGTAACCTTTACTGCGGGCTTATTTGCTGCGTGAGCAAAAATTTCAATAATAGAATTCAAGTCAGTTGCATCAGTAGTTTGGTCTAATGAAATACAAACACAGCAATTATCAACATAACGGAAATTAATATGAGCACTAATGGCAAGGTTATGAATCATTCCTTCCGAAACTCCTTTAGGCAATACCACTTTTATGGTATCAAAAAAAGAATCGCTTTCGATGGTATAACCTAATTTCTTTAATTCGTTTGCTAAAACAACAGCCGAAAAATGTACCTGTTGCGCAATTCCTTTTATACCTTCCGGACCGTGATACACTGCATACATACTAGCCATAATGGCTAACAATGCCTGTGCAGTACATATATTAGAAGTTGCTTTATCTCTCCTGATATGTTGTTCACGGGTTTGCAATGCCATGCGCAATGCCGGATTGCCCTGTGCATCCACAGACACACCAATAATCCTTCCGGGAATTATTCTTTTAAACTCTTCGTGGCAGGCAAAAAATGCTGCATGTGGTCCGCCATAGCCCATCGGTACACCAAAACGTTGGGTGTTTCCTACCACCACATCAGCACCCCACTCGCCCGGAGGAGGCAACAGAACCAGGCTTAATAAATCAGCGGCTACGGCTATGGAAGTTCCGTTAGCTTTAGCTTTTTTTACAAATTCGGTATAATCATGTACTTTCCCATCCACACTTGGATATTGAAGCAATGCACCGTAAATAGTGCTGTCTATCGTTGCTGTTTTAAAATCTCCAATCACCAGTTCAATCCCCATTGGGGCGGAACGCGTTTTTAATAAATCAATGGTTTGAGGATAACATTCATCAGACACAAAAAACTTATTTACTCCGTTTTTTATTTGTTCACGATTCCGGTTGTTGAATAACATGGTCATTGCTTCGGCTGCTGCTGTGGATTCATCAAGTAATGAGGCATTGGCAATTTCCATTCCTGTTAAGTCCATTACCATGGTTTGAAAATTTAATAGCGCTTCCAGCCTGCCCTGCGCAATCTCTGCCTGGTATGGGGTGTATGCGGTGTACCAGCCCGGGTTCTCCAACACATTTCGCTGTATGGCAGGAGGAATAATGGTATTGGAATATCCTAAACCGATATAGGTTTTAAATACTTTGTTTTTCGAAGCTAATGAGCGCAAATGCTTGTGATAAGCATATTCCGTCATTCCCGCAGGAAGATTTAAAGGCTTTTTTAAACGAATGCCGGCAGGAATTGTCTGCTCTATCAGTTCGTCTAAGGAGTTGGCTCCAATTTTTTGAAGCATTGCTGTTACATCGTTTTCGCGAGGACCGTTGTGCCGGTTTGCAAATTTGTCGGTTGAAATCATTTTGTTTTTTTATAAAAAGAATGCAAAGATAAGAAATAAGAGAATTGGCGGGGACGAGAATCCGTGATTTAATGAAAATGAGAAACCAGGAATTAGATTGCAAAATGATGGAATGTATTTTAATACTTATATTTGAGAAATTTTAAATCCTGCTTATGTATAAATTAGTATCATTTCTATTCATTTCTTTTCTTTTGATTACCACACAAACAGCACATTCGCAAACGGGAAATGACACCATCCTATTGCTTAGCGGTACCGAAATTATTGCTGCCGTTTACGATACCACCTTTGGAAACATAACCTATAAAAATCCGAAATCCGACCAGGACCCCATTGTAATTGAAACATCAGATGTTTTTTCAATCAGGAACAGTAAGGGAGAATCCATTAAATATGTGTACGATTCGGCAGGAGAAAATGATTTGACGGTGGAAGAAATGCGCTACTACATTAAAGGAGAGCAGGACGCAAAGAAGGGGTTTAAACCTCGCGGTGCGTTTTGGACCAATGTGGGCATTGGTGCTTTATCAGGTGCTACGGGTTCTTTTTTGTGTCCCATTCCGCCTTTTATTTTTACAGCTTTGAGTGGAATAACTAAAGTGAAAATAAAGCATTCTACGGTTTCCAACATGGATTACCTGAAACACGATACTTATATAATGGGGTACGAACACATAGCAAGAGGGAAACGAAAAACTAAATCTTTGCTTGGCGGAGGCTTTGGATTAGTGGGAGGTATAGGTGTGGGAATACTTTTGAGAAGCACCGGCAACTTCCCTATTAAATAATTTATAATTTTTAGAAACCTCCAAAGGGGCAAAAAAGCCCCTTCGGAGGATAGTGTCAACTTCAGGATGCGTAGCGTGAGGGATTGTCGCGGAAATCCTTTTTTGTTGCGTTGCAATGTGGAGGGGGGACAAAAAAAATTGGAGCAAAAGCCCGACCCGCAGGGGCATGCCCAAATAAGAAAATTATAAATACACAGGGTGTGAAGTACCTGGTGGCCATATTTTATTAATCTATATTATGTTCTTTTATTTCCGCTGTGATATGTAAATTTGTAAAATGAAACGGTTTTTCGACTTTATTCTTTTCGGCAATATATATGTTGCGCTTGGGGCGGTTTCGCTAATTCAAAGTACCTGCATTCAGCTTCAAATCAGTTCTCATTTATTTTATTATTGCCTGTTTGTTTTTTTTTCCACTTTGTTTATTTACAATCTACAGCGAATATTTTATAAAAAAGCAGAAGACAATAGTTATAATTCCGTTCGCAGACAATGGATTTTTAAAAATCAAAGAACTATTAAACTTTTAACACTGTTAGGTTTTGCAGGCGCAGGGGTGTTTTTCTTTTTCAATGATTATAAAATTCTGTTCTACCTTTCTCCTTTATTTGTATTATCCCTTGCCTATTTTATTCCTGCTATCAAACTCCGAAAAAGTGCATTTTTAAAATTATTTACTCTTGCATTGGTGTGGGTTATTACAACTGCTGTGGTGCCTGCCCTGCTCAACATATCGGTTATTGATTACAAATTTGTTTTACACACCCTCACTCGTTTTTGTTTTATTCTTTCTATTTGTATTCCTTTCGATATTCGCGATATTGCTATTGACACAGCCGAAAACGTTTCCACTCTTCCCAATAAATATGGCGAAACGATTACCCGAAACATTGCATTGTTTTTTACTGTTATCTATGGTGTGCTCATTGGCTCTGAATATTATTTTACTATTATTTCCTTTCCCGTTCTTGTAGGTTTATTGATAAGCATGGTTGCCACTTTTCTTTTTATTTTATTTGCCAGCAGCAAACGAAGCGAATATTATTATGTGGCGGGGATAGACGGAACAATGATTTTGCAGGGATTGATTTTAATGCTGATTTCAATGAAATAAAAAATCCCGCTATTATTTTAGAACAGGATTTTTTTATTCGTAATTCGTTACTTTTCCGCTTTTATTGGTGTTTTCACCAACAAACCGATAAACTTAAAGTTGATTTTTTTAGAATTTATTTGGAGTTGGCGGTGATAACACCAACAACGGCTTTAAAAGTTGATTCTTCATAATAAAATAGTTAACTTATTTTATTATTACTAATTTATCAGATTTTACTTTATAGTCTCCTACTTTTATTTCATAATAATAAGCACCCGCATTTAGTGCATTCGCATTAATTGTTATAGTTTTATTTTCAGAAATAAAAGTTTGCTGTTTCACAAGTCTTCCTGAAACATCATATATTGTAAACAATCCAGTTTCAGATTCATTTATACTATAAACAAGAATCATATTACCATTCATTAGGATTTGGATATAGCTTAAAATATTTATTGTTTTCTAACTCATTTATTCCAATACCACAAACACTGACAACCACTGTATCCACACTTGTTGCACAAGGCGTAGTTTCTGTTAAATAATAAATTGTAGTACTGGCAGTACTTGCCATTGGGTTGCTGTCGTAATTAAAATTACCAATTGTAATGTATTTTTCCCCTCCGCTTGCGAGATACAACCCAATATTTTTACCCAATTTAAAGTGTCTATAATCGGTGGATTCCCCTGTAACAAAATTTGTGGAGTAACATGTATTGGATTAGGAGGAATACTTGTAACTGCATTTTGCGAAATATATGCT
>JANYDQ010000098.1 GCA_025363555.1 Bacteroidota bacterium
AGTGCCATCATCCTTGCCACCAGTTCCCGTTTGCGAACCGTGTACATTTCAATGTATCCTTTCACCACACTATTGTATTGCAAGTCGAAAGGTGATTCAGCATCTATTTTGGCAAGGCGCGATTCAAATACAAGTTCATCGTAACGGGGCACCGAATCGGGGGCAAAATGATATTTCGAATTTTTCGGATAATTGATTTTTGCAAATCCTTTTTCAAACAGGTTCAGATTATTCAGGCTATCCAGCATAGCTGCCACAGGGTCATCGTATAACGTATCAGGAGCATACCCCGATTGGGAATACCCGCAAAAAATCTTTCCGGTGCCTACAATGGCAAAGAGCAAGGCAATGATAAAAGAAATGTTTTTTGTTTTCCGCATTCAAAAATTTATTGTCGGTAAAAGTAATAAAATTAAAGGTTTGCGAAAACCCCCTAAGTTTTTTTAAGAACTATTCAATGTTAGTAATTTTTTTTATTCTCAATTTTAAAGTTTTAACTATTACATAACTTCGTCAAATATTTAATTTGATTTATTTAGCACTTCACACATAGTCACACCTCTCCTTTTTTCAAGGAGAGGGGCTGAGGTCTACGATATAATGTTTAAAAAAATATCTTTTATAGTTTTTCTTACCGCTTGCCTTGCCGGAGGCATCTGGTGGCTTATTTATGTAAAAGAAATTAAAACACCCGTAAGCCAGGGCATTAATGCTATTCCCGTTAACGCTTCTTTTATTTTTGAAAGCAAACAAGCTAAGAATGTGTGGAAGAAACTTTCTCAAACTAATATTATGTGGGAAGAATTACTGGGCACTGAAACGTTTTCTAAAATTAATTCCACCGGACGTTTTCTCGATTCATTATTAAATCTGAATCCTGATGTTGCCGATTTACTCAACAATCATCCTGTTTTTATTTCTGCTCACGTTTCCCCCGACAATTCTTTCGACCTGTTATATGTGTACAGTCTCCCTGATATTACACACCAATCCACCCTTGACGATTTTTTTAAAACAATAAATAACAAATCGCTTCCTGCTTTTACAGACTATGCAGGTGTAAATATTGGCAGCATTCTTTCAAAAGACAAACCCGAATTGCATTTTGCTTTTCTTAACGGAACGTTGATAATGAGTGCCAAAAAAAGTTTGGTGGAAGATGCCATTCGTCAGCTCAAATCTGGAACTTCCCTGGCAAAAGACAAGTATTTCAGTAAAATAATTTCTACCGCAGGTAAAAATGTGGATGCCAATATTTATATCAATTACAAAAACTTTCCTAAATTCCTTCATCGTTTTACTTCCAAAGAGGCAACAGAGCAAGCCAATTCCATAGTTGGTTTTGCTGACTGTTCGGGCTGGGACATTAACCTTAAACCAAATGCTTTAATGTTAAGCGGCTTTACCCAGGCAAACGATTCTACCAATATGTTTTTGAATCTTTTCGCTAATCAAAAGCCAAAAGAAATTGATATTACAAAAATAATTCCTTCTAAAACGGCCCTCCTGCTTTGGTTTGGAATAAGCGATATAAAAACCTTTCGCAGGGATTACAAAAAGTATCTGAACAAAAAACACCTTTCTGCTTCGTATGATGAATATGTAAAAAACATTAATTCCAAATACTCCGTCAATATTGAAAACACGATGCTGAACCGAATATCCAGCGAAATAGCATTGGTCATTACCGAACTCACCTCATCCGATTTCACCGACAACACCTATTTTGTTTTCCATACCAGCGAGGTCGAAAAAGAAAAAGAATCATTAACCGAATTAGTCAAAACCATTTCCAAACAGGAAAAAGAAAAACCTGATACCACCAGTTTCCGCAACCACAAAATTACTTTTCTCAATTTGCCCCAGGTTATTCCTCACCTCTTTGGCTGGCAATTTTCCAAAATAAAAACAAATTATTTTACTTCCATCAACAATTACATCATTTTTGCTAATACTCCCGAAGCATTGAAAAAAATCATCAACGATTTTGAAAACAACAAAACATTAGTCAACAATAAAAACTACTCTTCTTTTTCAGAAAACATTGCTAACCAGTCCAACCTTTATCTCTATTCTGCTATTGCTCATTCATCCGAATTATACAGTTCGGTTTTAATCGATGATTTAGGTAAAGAAATCCAAAAAAAATTGGTTCTCTTCAAAAAATTTGAAGGCGTGGCTGTTCAGTTTACCGCCAACAACTCTGCTTTTTACAGCAACCTGTATTTAAAGTACAATCCGCAGCAAAAGCAGGAAAGCGGCACCTTATGGGAAACCGCCCTGGATACTTCCATCAGTTCAAAACCATTCTTAGTTACCAACCACAACACCAACGCAAAAGAAGTGTTAGCCCAGGACGATAACAACAAAATTTATCTAATCAGCAATACCGGAAAAATTATCTGGACCAAACAATTGCCCGAAAAAATCATCAGCGAGGTGATTCAAATAGATGTATTAAAAAACAATAAATTGCAACTCCTCTTCAACACCCCCTCTGCCATTTATCTGTTCGATAGAAATGGAAATGATATGAAAGGATTCCCCGTCAAATTAAAATCAGCTGCTACCAATGCCATAACACTGGCAGATTACGAAAACAACAAAGACTACCGCATTTTTGTTGCCACCGAAAACAAAAACATACTCTGCTTCAAAGCCGATGGCGAACAAGTAAAAGCATTCAAATTCGACAAAACAACAAACAAAGTTTTCCTCCCTATCCATTACTTTAAAGCAGGCGGAAAAGATAATTTATGTGCCGTTGACTCCAAAGGAAAAATATACCTCCTCGACCGCCAGGGCGAAACAAAAGTCAAAATGAAAGAACAATTCAGTGCCTCCGTTTCCAATTTCTTTATCGAACCGGCAAAAGAATATTCCAAAACCTATATCGTAGCTGCCGACACCCTGGGCAACGTAACCCGTATCAGTTTTACCAACAAAAAAGAACTAATCAAACTTCAAAATTTCCAAACCACTCCCTATTTCGACTACCGCGATTTGAACAACAACAACACATTCCAATTCATATTCCTTACCCGAAACCAACTCTCCATTTTTTCTGCCGACAAATCGCTGCTGTACAAATACGATTTCCACGACACCATTACCCAAAGCCCCCAATTTTTTGTTTTTCCCGATTTCACAACCTACATAGGCATTACCTCCGAAAAAAACAATAAACTATACCTATTTGACGACAACGGTATTCTAATGGATAACTTCCCCAAAACCGGCAAAACCCCCTTTTCCCTTGGCGATTTAAACAACCAAGGCAACCTCAATTTAGTAACCGGAAGCGCAGATAACAGCATATACGTCTATCAGCTCCGCTAATTTCCCCGTCCCCCACCCCCCCAGGTATGCAAACTTGGGTAGCAACACTAATTTTTGGGCGGGCACATTTCTGCATCTTCTAAAGTGTCTCCATCCAAAGCGAAGACCTTCAAAAAATCTCCGCCCTTCTCCAGCACGACTTCTTTGCCCTCTACTGCCAGGAGCTAAAACTACAATCCCTCCTCACCAATTCACCCTCCTAACTCAACCAGGACTACCAAACCATCCTCAATCAAAAAAATGCAGAAATCGAATCCCTCAAAAAAGAACTCGAAACACTCAAAATAGAAGAAATAAAAAAAGAAAACACCTACCTCAAACAAATCAACGACCTTCTCAAAAAAAAATAACATATTTCATCTCTCAATAAAACAATTTAGAAATTAGAATTTGTAATTACAAATTAGAATTTATTATTTCTGTTTTTTTTCCTACTTTCGCTCCGTGAAAAAACAAATCGCCTTATTTGTAATAACCATTTTTTCTGCTTCCGCACTTTTTGCCGGAGGCTTCCAGGTCAATTTGCAGGGGCAAAAACAAACCGGGATGGGACACACCGGCACAGGGCTTTGCCTGGACAATGCCTCCATTTTCTTCAACCCCGGAGCTGTATCTTTTCTCGATTCCCTTCGCGGCATTTCATTTGGCGGCAGTTTCATATTCCCCCAAACCACCTATCTCAATTCCAAACTTGGTTACATCGCCAACACCGAACACCATACCGGAACTCCTATCACCCTATATGCAGTTTTCAAATTTCATAAAACAGATAAATACAACTTCGGCATTGGTATTTACAATCCTTTTGGCAGCAAAGTACAATGGGCAGACAACTGGCTGGGGCAGTTCCTCATTCGCGAAATAGATTTAAAAACTTTTTTTATTCAACCTACAGTTTCTTATAAACTGAACGATAAAATAGGAATAGGAGCCGGCTTTGTGTTCGCCACCGGAGATTTTAGTTTAAGAAAAGGAATACCCATTCAAGACTCCACCGGAAAATACGGAGAAGGAACCCTGCACGGAAAAGCTTCGGGCTATGGTTTCAATGCCGGAATTTATTTTAAACCAAACAATCGCTTATCACTGGGCTTAGATTACCGTTCGCAGGTTACTGTAAAAGTAAAAGGCGGCAGCGCAGATTTTACAGTTCCGGCATCGGTAGCCAATTTCTTTCCTGCCACTTCCTTTTCCACTGCCATCCGGTTGCCCAGCACCTTAACACTTGGTATAGGATATAACTTAACTACCAAATTAAAATTAGCCCTCGACTTAAGCTATGTTTCCTGGAAATCTTACGACTCCCTTCTCATCGATTTTGCAGACAACACCGCCCAGCTCAAAGACATTCATTCGCCCAGGTTATATCAAAATGTTTTTATAGTTCGCATTGGCACCCAATATCTGGTAAGTTCAAAATGGACCCTCCGCTTAGGTGCCTATTACGACCAAAGCCCTGTAAAAAATGGATACTTAACTCCCGAAACCCCGGATGCCAATAAAGTAGGAATTACCATTGGAACCTCTTATCGCATTACCCAAAAATTTCATTTAGATGCTTCCTTACTATATATAGAAGGAATGGAACGCACAGATACTAATTTGGAAACCCAGTTTGGAGGAACTTATAAAACCAAAGCAGTGGTTCCGGGTATTAGCATTGAATATGTATTTTAGGTTGGTTCATTGGTTCACTTGTTCATTCGTATAAACTTAAAATAATATCACTACTAAACGACTAATAAATGACTTATGGGCTAAAGCCCTTATCTGGTGAGGTTTCATTAACCCCAGCCTTAAGGCTGGGGTTACAAAACAGAACTACTTGTATTTAGGGACTTTAGTCCCATTAGTCGGTTTGTAG
>JANYDQ010000100.1 GCA_025363555.1 Bacteroidota bacterium
ACTCGTGTACCAAAACGATTTCAAAATGTTCTAACAACTCTTGAGGAAAAAACAATCCTAACGCTTCTTTATCCATTGCCATTTTTGTGGCAAAAATAAGGCTTTTTCCTTTTTACTCCCTTTAAAATGTCGTTGACCCACTATGTTGGCAGTTATCAGAACGGAGAAAACCATGGTTCGCGTAAGTGCCTCATCAAAACCATTGTGCACCGCATATTGATAGGTAATCAATGTTCCTGCCGTAATTACCAATCCCTGAACGATACTTACAGTAAGCTCTTTCCAATTAAAAAAAGTAGTGGAGAAAGGTCTGGGTTTCTGAAACATTGTATTTTTTTCTATAGGTTCATTTTCATAAATAATGGAACAGGTAGGACCCATTATCAATTCTAAATAAATGATGTGTATTGGTGAAAAAATGTTGGGGTACACCCATCCCAACGCCAACGGAACAAACACAGTAAGAATAATAGGAATATGAATGGAGATAACAAATTGAATTGCTTTTTTCAGGTTAGCATATATTTTTCTGCCCATTGCCACAGCGTCCACCATTTTTGACAAATCATCTTCCAGCAATATCAATGAAGCCGCTTGTTTGGCTATTTCTGTTCCTTTTTTCCCCATAGCAATGCCAATGTGAGCGGCTTTCAATGCCGGTCCGTCATTTACGCCATCCCCGGTCATTGCTACTATTTCATTTTTTGCCTTTAAAGCAGTAATAATTTTTAATTTGGCATCCGGGAACATGCGCGTAAACAGATTAGTGTCCATAACTTTTTTCTCCAATTCGGTATCTGATAATTGCATTAACTCATCACCAGTTATACTTTTTTCATAACCTCTTAATCCTATTTGTTTGGCAATAGCAGAAAATAAAATAATCATCGGGTCTTTAATAAACTTTTTTAAAGCTTCTGCAAACGCGTTTTCCTTTGTGAATTCTAATCGGTTGTAACCATATTTTTTTCTTGAGTGCAGTACCTGTTGGTCAGTTAATCCTTTTATGTTGAAATTATTTTCAGACATTAGTGCAAGGGTATTTAAGGATAGAGAGGGATTTATAAAAAAATATTCTTTGTTGTATTATTGAGCACTGTGGCATATTCGTGAATGGATTACATTACTTTTATCTCAACAAAACTGATGTGGTCTGCACCAAATCGTTTCAGGTGGTTTTATCCAAATGTGGTTTGATAATTTGTTGCAGGTTGGTTGCAGACACTACACCCGATTGCCGCCATTTTATTTCGCCCTTCTTAAATAAAATAAGAGTAGGCACTCCTTGTATTTTATAGGCACTTGCCACTTTCGGATTTTTGTCAATATCTATTTTTAATACAGTTGCCTGGTCGCCAAGGGTGGCTTTTAATTCTTCCAAAATGGGTTTCATCATTTTGCACGGTCCGCACCATTCGGCAAAAAAGTCAACCAAAGTAGGAGTGTTACTTTTCACTATTTCTGAAAATGTTTTAGCCATGTTAGTTAGTTTATTTTAATTAATGGAATCATTGTTATTTTCGATTTCACAGAATTAGAAATTAAACAAGCCCCTTCCGATTTTTGCAAAACCCGTTCTGCCCTTTCATACTCTTTTTTGTCGGTAATAGTCACTATCGGTTCGAGCGTTATTTCTGTCATCATCCATTTTCCGTCCACCTGCTCCAGTTTGCCTTTTGATTTGCAACTGAAACTGGTAAACTCCAACTTAGAATTTTCTGCTACGGACAAGAAAGTAGTCATTAAGCAACTGCTTACGGCAGCCGTAAACAAATGCTCGGGAGACCATATACCGGGCATACCTTTCGGAAACTGGGGCGGAGTAGCTACTTCAATACAGCTGTTTGCATCTTTGTTTAATTCGGGCGAACACATAACGCCTTTGCGTTCTTTGTCCCAATTAATATCTACATTGTAATAATGTGGCTCCATGTTTATTTTATTTTATTTTATTTTGTAAACTGCCCCATCCGCCACCATTATAAACGGCAGTAAAACCATTGGACTGCAAAATGTGTCTTGCTGACGCGCTTCTTATACCAGATGCACAGCAGGTAATAACAGTTTTGTTTTTGTCTTTTAGTTTATCAAGATTGTTTTTAAGAACATCCACCGGAATATTTATTGACCCTTTGATGTGCCCGGTGTTATATTCGCCAGTGGTTCGCACATCTAAAATAATAGCACCGTTTTTTACCAGTTGAGCATAATCGACAACTTGTATTCCGAAAAGTTTTTTAAGTTTATTTATCATTAGCTTATTGTTTATTAAGTGTATTCGGAAACACCCACATCCCTTTTCCGTTTGAACTACAAAATTTATTTCTTTGTTTCAGGATAACCCATCAAATCAAGTTCTTTTGCAAAATCTTGCCCTGGTTACTTTTCCTTCCTAATGAATGGTTACTAAACCTTCCTCCTGATTTACAGTTACATTCTCCACCCCTTCCATATCAGATAGTGTAGGTTTTATTGCCTTTATGCAACTTCCGCAACTTATATTGGCTACCACTAATTTTTCCGTTTTCATTATTCTTTACTTTCCGATTTGTTGGTTCTGATGCCGAAAGGAAAATAAATAGGGCAAAAACTAATGAAACTGGTGAGCACAAATATACCAGCAATAACCATAAGCACAATTCCCAAAGTGCCTGTTATAACGTTGGTAAAATAAAGAACGCCTACTATTGCCGCTGCTATCATCCTGATAATTCTGTCGGCTGAACCCATATTTTTTTTCATTATTATTGTTTTTAGTTATTAGTGTAATTTATAATTCCTTAGATTAATTTGCAAAGTTAGTTACTTAAAAAGAAGAACACTTACTTAACTTTTGAATTAGGTTATACTATTTGGTGTTCGTTATTGTTATATTTCTATTTAGCATCCCAATTTGCTGATACATTTTATTCTTTCTTGCTTTTCTTTTTACCAACAATGGCAAACATCCTGGAAATATTAAATCCAATTTTCAATCCCATCTTTTGCCAGTCGGAAGTGGTGTGTCCATATACCTGTGGTTCTATCATTCCTGCCGAATTGGTAACAAACATTTGAAACACATGCCCCCCCTGTTTCAATATTAATTCCTGCTCCTACTCCATCATAAAAAGTTTCTGTTGCATATTTATTGATGCGATATTCATATTCCAGTTCTAAAGAAATTCGTTTAGTAATTTTAATTCTTGTTGCCATTCCAATTGCAAACAAATCATTTTTATCATCCAGCTTATCCACTATATTGTAATGAACCATGGTTGGGGAAAGTTGCAACGAAAATTGCGGATTGAATTTTCTTGCTATTATTACCTGGTAAACATAGGACAATCTGCTGGTTTGATATTGATACTTGTCTATTTTTGTTATTTCCGCATTAGGGTCTTTTAAAGTAGTGTAATACATTCCGGCAAACAAGGTGATGGTAACAGGCTGACGATTATTGGCAGTTTGTTTTAAAAGTTTATATTCCAAAAAGCCATCATATACTTTTTCTAACGAACTTCTGCCAACTCCAACTTCAAATCTTCCGTTTTTGCTGTATTCCAATCCCAGCCTGATGCTTGCTCCCCCGTCTAAACCCCAGAAATTATAGCTGCCGGTATTTAAATCTCCAAAGTGGTGCGAAATACGAAACTCCAGTGAATTGGGTCCTGGCATTTCCACGGTGTGAAAATTAATCAGCCGGGTGCCTTTAAAAGTGGCATATATATATTCTTTGGTTTTCTTTTGCGGAACAGAGTCCAGCATTTTCAACATATCATCGTCCTGTGCTTTCAGATGAAAGTGGAACCCACTAAAAAATGCAATTAAAATAAAGGATAGTTGTTTAGTCATATTTTACTGGAGATAATTTGTATCTATCCATTTTTTAATTTTAATAATAGAACAATCGTCTATTTTACTTCCGCCTTTGGGCATTGGCGATGGGGTGTTATTCCAGACAGCCCGGCATCATCCAGAGTAGCCCCGGTGCTTGCTGCTGCTTTGTCCAGCAGGGGGTTGCCAAACAGCCTGAAATTGGCTATAAAATCCTTTACCTGCTCTCTTAAAGTAGTGGAGCGCTTTGTTTTGACTTTATACACTATGTATAAATCTTCTTCCCACTGCGTGCGGTAGTCGTGCCAGTCGGTTACGTTGGTGGGTGTCCATCCAAACCGGGCAGCGGTGGTGGGCGGAGTAATGATTTGTAAATTGTCGTCTGTTGATGTAATGTAATCATCAAATTTTTTCGGGCTGAGTGTAATTCCGGACATTTTGTTTTGTTTTTTTATTAGTTTATAATTGGGTTTTTTATCTTTTCCGGGTTTACCCGGTAACATTGCTTATTACTGTTTCTCCTTATTTTACTAATGTTTCAATGGTTATTATCAATTTTTTTAACCCTAATTTCATTTCCTTAACAACTGTTTTCATTTCATTACTAACTGTTTTCATTTCATTACTAACTGTTTTCATTTCATTACTAACTGTTTTATTTCATTACTAACTGTTTTCATTTCATTACTAACTGTTCTCATTTCATTACTAACTGCTCTCATTTCATTACTAACTGCTCTCATGTCAAAAACAACTGTCTTTTTCTTAAGACCAACTGTTTTCATTTCATTACTAACTGTTTTCATTTCATTACTAACTGCTCTCATTTTAAAAACAACTGTTTTCATTTCATTACTAACTGCTTTCATTTTATTACTAACTGTTTTCATTTCATTAACAACTGTTTTCATTTCATTAACAACTGTTCTCATTTTATTAACAACTGTTCTCATTTTAAAAACAACTGTTTTTGTTTTGAGTCTGTTCAATAAACTGTGTCAAAATATTAATTTTGTCACGGGTCTGTTCAATAAACTGTGTCAGGTAAAAATAGTTTATCTTTGTACGTTGAGTAAAACGGACATTGGCTCTGCTGGAGAGCAACCAATGAAGGGATAGCTCAACCAACTGGAATATCTCAGAACGTGTTGCCAAAGGT
>JANYDQ010000136.1 GCA_025363555.1 Bacteroidota bacterium
TTAACCTCGCGTATAAAATCATTCGCTTATAATATTTACTTTTGCAATGGTTTTTTAAAACTAAAAAACAGATACACTAATAAGTATGAAAATAGGAATAATTTTCGGTGGCTTTTCCAAGGAGCGCGAAATTTCGTTTGCTGGGGGACGAACCGTTTACGATAATCTAAACAAGTCGCTGTTTGATGCTGTTCCTGTTTTTGTGGATAGTTTCGGCAACTTTGTGCTGCTCAACTGGGAATTTGTGTACAAAGCAAACATCCGTTAGTGTTTATCACCTCTTTTCTACCATAAAAAAAGCCTTCCCCAAATCGGGGAAGGCTTTTTTGTGAAATAATAACGCTGCATACAAACCCTGCCCATCGTTAAGCTGATAGGGCAGGGTAGGGGGTTAGTTACTTCGTTACTATCACTTTGTTGTTATAAACATTGTCATTAGCAGTAATCCGGATGAAATAAGTGCCGGCATCTAATCTTTCTGCATTAAAATCAACATCATACTTTTCATTGGCTACGGCATCACCTGCATAAACAGTTTGCATTAACTGACCCCTGATGCTATATACTTCCACATTTACTTTCGTGTCTGCCGGGAAAGTATATTCAATCGTTGCATTGTCGCCAATCATCGGGTTAGGGAAAGTAACTATTTTCGCTCCTGCTGCTATGTCGCCACCATCAGTGGTTGGAAACAGATTTTTTTCGCAACGGTGTTGTAAAATTATTTTAACACAACCGTTAACAGTGCAACCGTTAGCATCAGTAACCAGCACTGACCAAACACCCACTCCAAGCGTAGCAGTTGCGTTAGTTTGCACAGGGTTGGTGTACCAGTGATAAGTGTAAGGTGCAGTACCCCCTGTTACTATAGCAGTAGCTGAACCTGTTCCGCCCTGGGTAGTAACATTTACAACCGTAAAGGACAAGGCAAGAGGTGCTGCGTGAGTAATGGTAGTAGTTGCTGAAGCAGTACATCCGTGAGCATCGGTTACGTGAAGAGTATAAGAGCCGGCTGCTAAAGAAGAGATGTTGGCTGCTGCACTTCCGTTTGACCAATGATAAGTGTAAGGAGCAGTTCCCCCGGTTACTATAGAATTGATAGAACCAGTAGAACCACAACTGCAAGCAGATATAGCATGTGGAGTTAATGCAATAATAATTGCAGAAGGTTGAGTGATGCAAACCACTGCTGTGCCTGTGCAACCATTAGAGCTGGTTACTGTTAAGGTATAAGTACCTGCGCTTAATCCCGAAAGATTAGCAGTAGTTGCCCCGTTGCTCCAGTGATATGTGTACACACCACTTCCACCGGATACCAGAGTAGCCACCGAACCATTTGCGCTTCCGTTGCAGGAAACATTGGTTGCTGTCAATAAAATAACAATAGCAGCCGGTTGTGTTATAGTAACTGATGCAGAAGAAGAACAACCATGGCAATCAGTAGCAGTTACTGTATAAGTTCCGGCAGCAAGACCGCTAACGTTAGCAGTGGTTGCCCCGTTGTTCCAATGGTAAGTATAGTTACCATTTCCGCCAGTAGCAGTAGCAGATGCAGTGCCGTTAGCACTTCCGCAACACGAAACATTGGTATGAGTAACCCCTATTGCAATTGCTGTTGGTTGAGTAATGGTAACCGATGCAGTACCTGCGCAACCATTAGAACTGGTTACGCTTAAAGTATAAGTTCCGGCAGCAACACCTGTTAAGTTAGCAGTAGTTGCACCATTGCTCCAATGATAAGAGTATGAACCATTTCCTCCGGTAACAGTAGATGTTGCAGCACCATTAGTGCTTCCGTTACAAGATACATTTGAGTGAGATAATGTAACCACAACAGCAGCCGGTTGAGTAATAGTAACAGAAGCAGTTGCTGTGCAACCAGCAGCAGAAGTAACAGTTAAAGTATAAGTACCTGCAGTTAAACCACTAACGTTAGCTGTAGTAGCACCGTTGCTCCAGTGATAAGTAAATGCACCAGTTCCACCAGTAACTGTTGAAGCAATAGTACCGTTAGCACTTCCGCAACAAGATACATTGGTAGCAGTTAAAGTTACCA
>JANYDQ010000146.1 GCA_025363555.1 Bacteroidota bacterium
GCCTCAAGCAACCTACCCTCCGAAATTGAGCGAGCAGCTCTTAATCTTCGGTTTATTTGGTCTTTCAACTCCCAAGGTTTACCCGAAACAACTGTCACCAGTCATTTCTGTGAGCTCTTACCTCACATTTTCACCATCACCCCATATTGCTATGCGGCTGTAATTTTCTGTGGCACTTGCTGTCTTCTTATTGCTAAGAATCCTTCCCGTTAGGAAGTGGGATGCTCTGTGTTGCCCGGACTTTCCTCCCTCCTACTTGCGTAGAACAGCGATAGAACGGCTTGCGGGTGCAAAGGTAGTTAATTTTTTTTTGGGATATCTAACTTTTCTTTAGAGTATGGTTCACCAAGATTGGTGCGGGCAAATGCAAGTTAAATCCAAAAAAGGAGGTTAAAAAACCTCCGAATAAAAAAAGAAGTCAAAAAAAGAAAAGAAAACCCCGAAAAAAGCTAAAATATTCTTTAAAAATCACAAAAAAGCACAGTGGAAAACTAAAACGAACTTTTGCAAAGCTCTCTTTAAAGGAGTTGGGCGTGCCCCCGTATGAAGAACCGGAGGTCGGGCTCACGCTCCAATTGTTTTTTTAGAATGAACAGGCAAACAGTTTTAACAGTTCCATTTGCCTGGCAGGTTGCTTTTGCTCAATTCAATTTGAATTTTGCCTTCCATTTCATCGTTTTTACCCTGCGCAAACAGGAGTGCATCTTTTTTAATCAACGCTATTTTTTGTTTCAACTTTCCTTTTTGAACGTTTTTGATGCCTCTTAATTCCAGTATATTTATCATGATGGTATAGTTTTAAAGTTTGTATGGTTTTAAAATTTTATTGGTGCAAAATTATACCATTCCCCAAAGGTGATTGATATACTATATTTTAAAAAAATTATAAAATTTAACAGCCCAACTTTTTAAATTTATACGAATGAAATTATTTTTAAATATAAAAGAATGAAAATATTGTATAAAATCAATGATTAAAATTGTATTGACCTTTGCAGCTCGAGGAGACAAAATAAGGTGGCTGTAAAATAGAGAAGAAGCCTGTAATGTACAGGCTTTTTTTATTGTCTTACACTACCGGAAGGGTTGAAATTTTAAAAAAAGGAAGTGAAAAATATTCAATAATACAAGACTTGAAAGTATGGAAATAACAGAAATAAAGGTAATGCGCGGACCTAATATATGGTCGGGTTACAGGCGGCAGTTGATAGTAATGAAGCTGGATTTGAAAGAAAAGGAAGAGACGCCAACTAACAAAATAAAAGGATTGGCAGAAGCACTTCAAAACCTGATGCCGACATTGCTGGAGCACGAATGCTCGGAAGGCAAACCGGGCGGTTTTCTGCAAAGGGTGAGGGAAGGTACATGGTTGGGGCATGTGGTGGAACATGTAGCTCTCGAGCTGCAAACACTGGCAGGAATGGATTGCGGCTTTGGGCGAACACGGAATGCAAAGAAAGAAGGGGTTTATAATGTAGTGTTTGCTTATATCATAGAAAATGCCGGGATATATGCAGGCAAGGCTGCTGTACGGCTTGTGGAAGCGCTATCCTCCTTGCAGCCTTACGACATGGCGGAAGACCTGCACCAGTTAAAAAGAATAAACAGGCGGGAAGGCTTGGGACCAAGCACTCTTTCCATAGTTCGGGAGGCAGAAAAAAGACAAATACCCTATACCCGCTTAAATAAAGATTCATTGCTTATGCTGGGTCAGGGAGTAAACCAGCGGATTATTCAGTCGTCAGTTTCTGCCACCACGAGCAGCATAGGAGTGGTTATTGCAAAAGATAAAGAAATGACCCGACAGGTTTTATCAAGCGGCTGCATTCCTGTTTCTGATGGAATGGTGGTGGGGTATGAAGATGAATTGGAGGAAGCTGTTGAGGAAATTGGCTTTCCCCTGGTGGTGAAACCTATTGACGGAAATCATGGGCGCGGGATAACCACCAATATAACAAGCTATGAGCGCGCAGTAGCAGCGTTTAAGCTGGCAAAAAATGTTTCGGAGGACGTTATCGTTGAAAAATTTATAACAGGAATGGATTTCCGGATGCTGGTGATAAACTTTAAGCTTATTGCAGTTGCAAAAAGAACTCCGGCTATGGTAACCGGAGATGGAGTTTCGTCCATCAAGGAATTGATAGAGGTGATAAATACAGACCCTCAACGCGGAGATGGGCATGAAAATAGTTTAACGAAAATAAAAGTAGATAAAAACACAAGTGACATACTGGAAGCAAAAAAGTTAACACTGGATTTAGTGCTTAATAATGGAGAGCAGTTGTACCTGAAAGATACTGCCAATATAAGTTCGGGCGGAACGGCAAGTGATGTAACTGATGATATGCACCCTGATAATATTTTTTTGGCGGAGCGAATAGCGCGGTTAATGAACCTTGATATTTGTGGTATTGACGTTATTGCTCCTGATATATCCACACCGATGACCGAAAACGGGGGAGTAGTGCTGGAAGTGAATGCGGGTCCTGGTTTTAGAATGCACTTATCGCCTTCCAACGGAAAACCACGGAATGTTGCAGGTCCTTTGCTTGATATGCTTTATCCGAACGGAGCTCCGGCACGGATACCACTGGTGGCGGTAACGGGTACAAATGGCAAAACAACTGTAACCCGGCTGATAGCTTATATGGCAAAAATGGCAGGATATAATGCAGGATATACCACCACGGACGGGATATACATCAACAGCCAAACGATATGTTATGGAGATTGCAGCGGACCATCGAGTGCAGCTGTCGTACTTCGCGACCCGATGGTAAATTTTGCGGTGCTGGAATGTGCACGCGGGGGAATATTGCGTTCGGGGCTGGGTTTCGATAAATGCAATATCAGCATTGTAACCAATGTTTCGGCAGACCACTTAGGATTAGGGGACATTGATACGCTGGAAGAACTTGCTAAAGTAAAAGCGGTAGTGCCTCAAAATACGGCTGATGATGGGTATGCTATCTTAAATGCGGATGATGATTTGGTGTATAAAATGAAAGAAGAACTGGACTGTAATGTTGCTCTTTTCAGCATGTTCCCGGATAATGAACGGGTGCTAAAACATTGTGAAGATGGCGGACTGGCAGCGGTTATAGAGGATGATTATTTTGTTATCTGGAAATGGGAATCCAAGCTGCCTGTAATGAAAGTAACGGATGTTACCATTACCCAATCGGGAACAATTGAATACATGAAGCAAAATATCCTGCCGGCACTATTAGCAGCATTTATAAGCGAACTGCCATTAAACAAAATAAAGAGTTCATTAAAGATTTTTAATTCATCACCGGAGATGACTCCCGGAAGGATGAATATATTCCGCTTTAAACATTTTACGTTGATGGTGGACTATGCCCATAATGAAGCTGGATTTATAGCTTTAGAAAAATACATGAGTAAGGTGGATGCTGCGGTGAAGACAATAGTAATATCAGCCACAGGCGACAGGAGACCACAGGAGATACAAAATGTGGGTTTTTATTCCGCCCGTATATTTGATGAAATAATAATAAAACACGATAGGGATGGAAGAGGGCGCACAAATGAAGAGTTGACAGGAATGATAAAGGAAGGAATTTTAAAAGTTGAAAAGGATGTTAATGTAAAAGTGATAAGCAATGAAGCAGAAGCCATACACCATGTAATAGCCACAGCCCGTGAAAATTCTTTTATTGTGGTGTGTCCTGATGATGTAAGAAATGTGCTTGCACTGATAAAGGAAGCGCAAAAAAAGGAAGAGGAGGATTACTCATTAATGAGTGATGTAATGAACCAAATATAAAATATGAAACCTAAAGGGAAATTATTAATTATTGGCGGGGCGGAAGACAGGGGAGAGTTTTTGACTCCTGAAATAGCCAGGCATAATTCAAAATATAAGAAGTTTGAAATATTGAAGGAACTGGTTACAGGCGCACATAAATCTTGTATAGAAATTATAACAACGGCATCCACAGTTCCTGCCGAAATAACTGATGTATGAAAAAACATTTGACGAACTTGGTTATAAAAATATTGGATTCCTGAACATTGAGGATAAGGAGCAGGCAAAGAAGGAAGAGAATATCTCGAGGATTGAAAAAGCCAATGCTGTTTTGTTCAGCGGGGGAGACCAGTTCCGGATTTCAACCATATTAGGAGGAACACAGGTGGCTGGATTAATCCATGAAAAATACAGACACGACAAACATTTTATTGTTGGGGGAACAAGTGCCGGGGCGATGATTATGGGTAAAACAATGATACATCAAGGATGCAGCGAAGAGGCGCTTTTTAATAGTTGCCTTAAAACCACTTCGGGTTTGGGGCTGCTCGAAAAATGCATTGAGGACACCCATTTTATTAAGCGCGGAAGGTTCGGAAGGCTTGCCCACGCGGTTATTGTAAATCCCGGGCAACTGGGCATTGGTCTGGGGGAAGATACGGCAATGCTGGTTGAAAATGGGTTAGAAGCCAGGTGCCTTGGCTCGGGAATGGTTGTTATTATTGATGCAAAAGATATAAACCAAACCAATGTAACTGAAGTGGAGGACGATAGTCCTGTATTTGTTGAAAATCTAAAAGTGCATATATTGGTGAACGGCTGCCGGTTTTCCCTAAGCAAACAACGTTTTGTGAAGCCTGCTATGCCAAGGGTTAAAGAACGCCATAAAAAATAAGATATAGATAGCGGTGACGGGATTTTAAATTGAAAAGTTGGCTCGTAGGGCGTGCCCCCGATGAAGAATCGGGGGTCGGGCTTTCCACTAATGTGGGGAGTTTTTTTTGTTTTAATAATCTATGTTAGATATACATTTTGTGATGCTAACAAAATAGATGAATGAAAATTTTATAATCTTTTATAAAAAATTATATAACACCTATTTTTTAAAAACTCAACACCTTTGCGCCCTGAAAATTCAGTTCGCTATTCCTTGCTTTTTCAGCATCCCATTTTAAAATTCAAACATAAAATATTAAACTCTTACACTAAATGAAATACATAAACAGCAACAAAAATGATTCAGAAAATCCGGTAAACTTATTTTATGAAGATTTAGGCACAGGTAAATCAGTTGTCTTTATTCATGGCTGGCCCCTCAACCACGAAATGTGGGAATACCAGTTAAGTGTATTGCCTGCGCTTGGTTTGCGCTGCATAGCTTACGACCGCAGAGGATTCGGTAAGTCCGACCGTCCGTGGGGAAAGTATGATTATGATACGCTTGCCGATGATTTAAAAGCAGTGCTGGATGAGTTGGATTTAACAGAAGTAACACTTGTTGGTTTCTCAATGGGTGGTGGTGAAATAGCGCGATATATCGGAAAATATGGCACCAGTAAAATAGGGAAGGTAGTATTGATAAGTTCTGTTACTCCCTATATGCTCAAAGCAGATGATAATACGGAAGGTATAGGCAAGGAAAAGTTTGACGAAATAGCGGGTCTGATTTCAAAAGACCGCCCCGATTTTTTTACCACTTTTGGTAAAGAGTTTTATGGTGTAAATGCCATTAGCCATCCCGTAAGCGAAGCGCTGTTAGATTGGAACCAGGCGCTTTGCTTAATGAGTTCAGCAAAAGCAACTCTTGATTGTCTTCGCTCTTTTTCAGAAACAGATTTCAGAAACGATGTTTTAAAAATTGATGTGCCCACGCTCATCATTCATGGAGATGCCGATAAAACAGTTCCTATCGACATTGCCGGAAATAAAACTGCAGCACTCATGCACCGGGCAGAATACCTGGTTTATCAGGGTGCTGCGCATGGTTTGTTTATTACTGAAAAAGACAAATTGAATGCCGACCTGGTTAAATTTATTGAACATAATTATTAAAATAAATATCTCAAAGCAGGTTCAATTGCCAGATGGTGAAATGGAAATTTTATAAACTTTTCTAAAAAATTATATAACACCCGTTTTTTAAAAATACAACACCTTTGCACCCTGAAAAAAACATTAATTTTAAATCTCAAAATAAAATGAAAAAACAACAAAACTACCACCACGAACACCTGGAGGATGCTCCGGAAAAAAAAACTACAAAATTTAAAAATTTTAAAAAACCCAATCAGCAAAAGGCAAAAGAAAAGGAAATTCTTGCCTTTTTTTCCAGGAAAAGAAGCACACTGGATTACCGGTTTGAGCAGGAAGATTAAAAAAAAAGGAAAATGAGTGATTGCATTTTCTTTTCAAGAAAGGCGGGTTACCAGAGGGTAACCCGCTTTACTAAACCAAAAGCTATTTTTTTTATAACAATTAATATAAACAAAAGCCGGGCATTAATCTCTGTTTGCTGACATGGTTTTTTTAAAAACAAATAACAGGGAAAAATAATTAAAACAAAAAAATCATGAAAAAACTAATTACAGTATGCGCAGCACTTGTTTTTGCAATTGGAACTTATGCCCAGGATGGCGGAACCAATAAAAGAGACAACATGGACCACAACAAAACGGACAACACCATGGACAACAAAATGAACCACAAAATGGACAATTGTGTGATGATGAAAGATGGCAAAATGATGATGATGAAAAACGGGCAAACAAGTATGATGGACAAAGACATGACCATGAGCAACGGAACCAAAGTAATGAAAGATGGAACAGTAATGAAAAAAGACGGCAGCAAAATGATGCTTAAAAATGGCGACTGCATGGACATGGATGGAAACATGATGCCGATGAAAAATGACAAGATGATAAACAAGGGAGAAGATATGAAAGACGATAACGATTCGGACGACCATAATAAATAGTTTACATCTAAAAAAAACAAAATCGAAAACAACTCCACCCACTATTTCAAAATTCGGTAAAGCGGGTTATAAAAAAAATAACCCGCTTTTTTTGTCAAAAAATAAAAAAAATTAATAAATAATTTAAAAACAAAAAAATGAAAAACACACTAACATTTATTTCGCTGGTTTTGATTACAGGACTGGGAAACGTATCCGCGCAGGATAACAAAATGAAAAACAATGAAGGCATGAACAAAGACAAAAGTGCTGTGATGATGACAGATGTGAGCACATGGCCCGAAGCATCGCAAATGGCGGTGAAAGAAATAACAGGCAAATACGGCAACCCGGATGGTGCCACCGCTGACGAACTGATATGGATGAACAAAGGAGTTTGGAAAAAAATATGCATTGATAAAAAAGAAACCAAACACAGTTTTCCGATAGAGCATACGGATATGATGCAAACTACTATTGCCTACAAAGTGCCCGAAGAAAAAATGGATGAGCTGGGACATTTTGATGGCAGTGTAACTTTCGACCGCACCAAGGGCACTATGAGCGCACGTTGCGACAAAGAAGCAAACAATTTACTGGCATTGAACCTGGCTAACGACATTGTTACCGGCAAAAAAACAGTGGAACAAGCGCGAACTGCCTATGGCGATATGATAAGAGAAAAAATGAAAGGAGGCAACCCGGAATACATGATGAAACTTACCTTTCCGCAACAGGAAAACGCAGCCGACCCTGACAAGAATACTACAGGACTGACCAAAGAAGATGTGATGAAAGCAGTAAAAAATTCGGGAGGGAAATAATTATTTTTTCAATTATACAAATCCAAGCAATAACTTTTACCGTAAATTAATGAAACAGCTTAAAAAAATTACCAAAATTGGGCGACAGCAGACTGAAGAAAAATAAATAAATAATAAAATAAAAACTAATGAAAAAAACTACAAAAACAATCCTGACACTCACAGCAGTTATCGGTACCGCGATAACTATTGGGTTTTGGGATTCGCAGAAATCTACTGTGGAAGCGTCCAGCCACAGAGAAGCACCGCTGATTGCGAACGATCCGCTGGCAGACAACACGGACCTCTATGTATTCAGAAGTCCGGACGACACAAACAAGGTAACCATTTTGGCAAATTATGTTCCATTGGAACTGCCACAGGGAGGACCGAATTATTATTCATTTGGTGAAAACATTCGTTACGAAATTCACATTAAGAACGATGCTTCCACCACAGGTGACGACATCACCTATCGTTTCACGTTCACAAAAGTGAACCAGGATTCTACAACGTTTTTCAACATTCGTTTAGGACAACAAAATTTAAAAACCATGTACATGGCAGAAAAAAGCATACATGGTGGTCCATTTAGTACCATTGTTACCAATGGTATAGTTCCTCCTCCCAATATCGGACCCCGGTCTATTTCGGGAGCAGCGGGCTTAAATGTGCCAAGTTACAATACCCTTATAACGGGAGCCATTACTTCGGCAACAGGTGGCGGAGGAGAAACCATTTATTGCGGACCTGCTGACGACCCTTTCTTTGTTGACTTAGGCGGCATCTTTGATTTGGGACATACCCGCGCAGGCGGCACAGGAGTGAACACTCCGGTGGATGGCTTAAAACATAAAAACATACATTCTATTGCTATCAAAGTTCCTATCAGTTCGTTACAAAAAAACGGAATGGGTGTAGGTTCGGCAACAAGTATTTTGGATGCTAACTATGTTATCGGTGTTTGGGCATCTGCAAGCAGACAAGCAACGCAGGTATTGAGTACTACTGGTGGTAATTCTACCAATTCAGGTACATGGATTCAGGTTTCCCGTATCGGAATGCCGTTAACTAACGAAGCAGTTATTCCAATTGGTGCTAAAGACAGATGGAATGCAAGAACACCTTATAATGAAGATACCACCATGGATAATTATTTCTGTAATCCTGAACTGGCTTTATATATGGATACTTCACAGTTTGGAAATGCAGTACCAGCATTTTCTGCTCTAAGAGTTCAATCTGCTTCTCAAACTGTGTTGGGAAATGTGGATTTCAGAAATACAAAACAGGGATTATATGTTCTTCATGGCAATGCTGCACTTAACGGAACAGCATTAGACCCAACTATTTTTGGAAATTATTTATTGCGACCACACAGACCACGTTCTGTGGATTTGCTTCCAATATTCCAGACAGGAGTTCCTAATTTAGCTCCTTATCAACTGGCAACAGGAAAAACAGATGGTAACCCATTATCAGCCGGAAAACCTTTTGTAAATAACTTTTTACCAACCTTTGGAGATATGTTGAGATTAAACATGGCAGTGCCTGTAACTCCTCGCAACGACCCTAAATTTAGTTCTCTTGGTCTTATCAAAGCCGCTGTTCTTGGTTTAACAGACCCTGCATACAATACAAATAATAACCTGCAAATGATACCTAATATGGATGGTTTTCCTAACGGAAGAAGATTGGAAGATGATGTTACCCGTATTGAATTACAAGCTGTGGGTGGCGTAGTACTTGCTGCAGTTGGTCTTTGGTATGACGACAGGAACATTGGAAGCACTCCGCTTACTCCCAATTTGCTTGGAGTATTAGGATACACTACCGGTGTGGAAGCTAACGATACCACTTTCAAAGTTAATTTCCCTTATGTACAAACACCTTGGGAAGGATACGCAAATCATAATAAAAAATAATTTAACAGAAACTTTAAAAAAATATATACAATGAAAAAAATAGTAACAACAGGTAAAATCCTTACCATTGCATGTGTTGCAGCAGTAGCTCTGGCATTTGGAATCTGGGATTCGCAGAAATCTACTGTGGAAGCATCCAGCCACAGAGAAGCGCCATTGATCGCTAACGATCCACTGGCAGACAATACAGACCTCTACGCGTTCAGAAGTCCGGATGATACAAATACAGTAACAATTTTGGCTAACTATGTTCCTTTGCAATTTCCGCAAGGAGGACCTAATTATGCATCATTTGGTGAGAATATTCGTTACGAAATTCACATTAAAAATGATGCTACTACTACAGGTGATGATATTACTTATCGTTTTACATTTACCAAAGTAAACCAGGACCCTACTACATTTTTTAACATTCGTTTAGGACAGCAAAATTTAAAAACCACTTATGTTGCTGAAAAAAGCATTCACGGTGGTGCGTTTGCTACTATTGTTTCCAATGGTATAGTGCCTCCTCCAAACATCGGACCTCGCTCTATCAGCGACCCTGTAGGTTTGGGTGCAGCTAATTACAATGCACTGATGACAGCAGCAATAGCAAATGCTTCCGGAGGTGGCGGAGAAACTATTTATTGCGGACCTGCTGACGACCCTTTCTTTGTTGATTTAGGTGGTATATTCGATTTAGGTCAAACCCGTGCAGGAGGTACCGGGATGAATGCACCTTTTGATGGAGTAGCTTGTAAAAACATACACACTATTGCCATTAAAGTTCCTATCAGTTCATTGCAAAAAAACGGAATGAATGTAAGTTCTGCAACCAGTATTTTGGATGGTAATTATGTTATCGGGGTGTGGGCTTCTGCAAGCAGAAAAACAATAAGAACATTAAGCAATAACGGTACTGAATCGTATTCCGGAGGTTATGTACAGGTATCGCGTATCGGAATGCCGTTAACTAACGAAGCAGTTATTCCTATTGGTTCTAAAGACAGATGGAATGCAAGAACTCCGTATAATGAAGATACAACTATGGATAATTATTTCTGTAATCCTGAATTGGCTTTATACATGGATAACTCGCAGTTTGGTGGTTCTGTTCCGGCATTAGCTGCTTTAAGAGTTCAGGCAGCTTCTCAAACGGTTTTGGGAAATGTGGATTTCAGAAATACAAAACAGGGATTATATGTTCTACATGGCAATGCTGCACTTAACGGTACTGCATTAGACCCAACTATTTTTGGTAATTATTTATTGCGACCACACAGACCACGTTCTGTGGATTTGCTTCCAATATTCCAGACAGGAGTTCCTAATTTAGCTCCTTATCAACTGG
>JANYDQ010000165.1 GCA_025363555.1 Bacteroidota bacterium
GCCTCAAATCACTGCCGGTTAAAGGTGCAAAACCTGTCATATCAAATGTTAAAGCAACAGAAGCAGCAACGCCTGCACCTGTTTTCTGAAACTTCCAGAACCGCTGCATTCTCGATTGAATGGTTGCAGGAATATCAACCACTTCCGCAGTAACGTTTAATCCAATTCCGTTGTGTCCTGCTGCAAAATAAGAAACATCGGATGAAAAAGCAGCGGCATTATTAATAGTTAACATAGCATTAGCCATCCACCCATTCGCATCTGCATCTGTGCTTACTGATTTTCGTTGGTCCAGTGCAGTATTATCATCTCTGCCAATAACGGTTACATTGTTATGAAAACCTGCATTAAGAGTAGCACTCCAATAGGTAGTAGTTCCATCGGAAGCTAAATAATTGCGTTCATCTATTCCCCCTGTTGTGTTATTATTTGCAAGCGTTACACCATATTTAGAAGCTAGATAAGAACGTACCTGTTGCATTTGAGTATTGTTAAGAATAGTGTTAAAGGTCATTATTTCGCTCAACTCACCATCATAAAACTGGGAATATGTTCCGGCATTGTTTCTTCTAACCCCTATGGTAAGGTAATCTACATCAGCAGCCCCGTTGCCTGCCACCTGGTTGGTTCCATTCAAATCCGAAACAATAAGTCCACTACTTTTTCCATTAAAAGCATTGATATTTACACGCGAATTTTTAGTGAAATTAACATCGTTGGATGTTCCTGCCGCAGCAGTATTTCCAAATACCACTTCATTGTTTTTACCCAAAATCCTGCTGTTACCGCTTCCTTCGTGTCCGAAAACAAACAAGCCGGAAGTTCCGCCCATATAGGCATTAAGATAACTACCTCCTGCTCCGCCAGCAGAAAGGTCGCAAAGGTTTAATCTTCCTATTGTATATTCCAAATATTGATTAGTGCCGTTAAATGTTAAATAAGGATTATAATTAGCAACAAATGAATTGGCGGCAGAAGCCAATCCTGTTTTATAAACAGGAGGATTGGCACAAGGAGGCAAAGCAACAATAGAATTGGTTCCTTTAGAAATCCAGGCATACACATTGGAGTTATCTGCAATACCAATATTACTTGCATTAAACCATAAACTGGTAAGTGCAGTTCCCACACCTCCCGGAGAAGCTAACCGGGTGATAGAAATATCATCTACAATAAGACCACATGTATTGGCATTTCCCGGGTTAGTAAACTGAAGTGTATGGCTTACCGAAGCATTGTTGGTGAAATTAAAATTTACAGGGGTTAATGTGGTAGTGGCACTTGGAACGGAAACAGTAACATTTAAAACACCTACCGCATCCGTAAACTGAATCACTAAATTAGTAGGATTAACGGAGGAATTGCATCCTGTGTTTCTCCAGGCGTAACGAAAGGTTAGGGTGTATTGACTTCCGCTGGTAAAACCATTGACCACCTGGGTTGGATTGGAAGCATTATCTACTTCCATCACATAATTAGTATTGCAACCAGTAGTTAAATAAGTATTTTCAAATGTTGCTGCTGTAAAGGGAGCCTCGGAAACTCCCCCACCCCAGTTAACATTAGAATTGCTAATGTTTCCGTCCACCACCAGGTTTTGAGCTGGGAGATGAAAAGAACAACAAAAGAGAACAAAAGCGGCAAAGAAGTGTAGTTTTATTTTCATTTTTAAAACTATTAAAATTTAATAATTTCTGCTTATATATGTTTTACGATAATTATTACAAAAGGTTTCAATAATTCATAATTAAATGCAAATATATTAAAATTCACGGATAAAAAAAAGGAAAAAATGGAAATGTGGTAAGAAAAAGAAAAGCTACTTTACAATTACTTTTCTAACTAAAACGTTGTTAGTTGAAGAAACAGAAATAACATAAAGCCCCGGTGCCAATGTCCGCGGTGGAAAGGTATAATTATTTAGTCCGTCCAGGTGAACCACAATAAGGTTACCGGTAGTACTAGAGGCGGCAAATGCTTTGCTTATTATAGTAGTGGAAGGTGCTGCTCCCGGCAAACCGATATAATTAGATGTGGTTTGAATATGAGACTGTCCGAAACTATTAGAAACTGAAAAGAAAATAAAGGTAATAAGTAATAAAAAGAGTTGTTTCATTTAATCCTAAATAATTTACAAAAGCTATTTAATATTCTCCCTTCTTTATTGTTCAGATACTTTATACGTTGTAAAGGGGATTACGGTTTGCAAAAATAAAACTATTTTTTGTAAGGCAGGTAATTTCAGCCTTTAAGACTTTGGTAATTTAACGTTAATTAATAGTTATTAGTCGGTTTTAACTACCCTGTATATTCCCCGAAAACCGTTCGCATCACATCCGCTATTTCTCCTAATGTGGCATAGTTTTCGGCTGCTTCCAGTATGGTTGGCA
>JANYDQ010000185.1 GCA_025363555.1 Bacteroidota bacterium
GAAATCCCTTTTCATACTCCCGTACAATTTCTTTTTTATAGGCTTCACTATAATATTTTCGCGGGATACTAATCCTAAGCTTTGTTCTTTTATTTTCCATTGGTTGACTTTTTTGAGTCAACTTTTTTCAGGACGACACAACCAACAAAAAAATCCCGTTGCAGAATTTACAACGGGATTTTTTTCCTCCGAAGGGGCTCTTTTTGCTCCTTTGGAGGTTTAATTATTAACTATTCCGCACTTCTTATCTCTTTCAGTTTTGCTTTCAGTTTTGCAATCTCATCTTTCGAAGCCTGAATTTTCTTTTCGTATTCCTGTTTAATAAGGTTGGGACCTTTCGATTTTGCAAAAAACTCAATGTTGTTTTCCAACTGCATCACCTCTTCTTTCAGCTTGTTCATTTTGTTGGTAATATCTCGTTCATCGCCAGTAGTGGCTTTAGCAGCCGAACTGCCTCTTTCAGAACTATAGGTTGCTCCAGCTCTAAAATCAGGACGAACATCCAGCACATCAAAATGAACTTTAATAGCCGTTCTGAACTTATCCCACACTCCATCCTTCTTTTTCAAAGGTACCAAACCTGTTTCCGTCCATTCGCGCTGAAAAGCTTTCAAATGCTCAAGGCTTTCCGAAGTATCCTTCTTGTTCACTTCAAATTTTTCTACCCTCGAAATCAAGTCCAGTTTCTTCTTGTAATTCTCCTCCTGCTCATTATCCTTACTTTCAAAATTTGCCTTTCTGCGATTAAAGAACACGTCACATGCTGCTTTAAAACGTGCCCACAGCTTGTTATTTTTTTCCTGCGTACCCACTGCACCAAACTTTTTCCACTCCTGTTGCAGCCGTATCAACTCATCAGCCGTAGCTTTCCAGTCCGAATTTTCCTGCAATCCTTCTGCCTGTATACATATTTCTGTTTTTCCTTGAAGGTTAGCAGCAAACTCCTGTTTCCTTTTTTTATAAAACTCATCCTTCTGCTTAAAAAAAACATCCGAAATCTTTCTGAACCGTTTCCATATCTCTTCGTTTTTTGCTTCCCCAACAGCACCCGTTTTCTGAAACGCAGCCTGCAGTTCCAAAATGTTTTTTTGCCCCTCCTGCCATTGGTTGTGCTGCTCATACACAGCATTGGCAATAACCTCCGCCTGTTCACACAGTTTTATTTTCTCCGCATAATTTTCAGCATATTTTTTAGTTTGCTCCTCCAGGTATTGTTTTTTATTCTCATACACCTTATCCAGTGCCGTTCTAAAACGTGCCCACAACTCATTACTCTGCTCTCTCGACACGAAACCAATTTCTTTCCACTTATTTTGCAGTCGTTGTGCTTCTTTTATAGCTTTGTTCAAAGAAGACTCAATAATCAGCCCTTCCGCCAGTTCACACAAATGCAATTTCATTTCCAGGTTCTTCTTCTGGTCCAACACCTGCAAGTCTCGGTTTATTTTAATAAAATCATAAAATCTGTCAATGTATAGCTTATAGTTCAGCCACAAATCATTCACATTTTGCTGAGGCACCGCCCCCGTATTTCTCCACCTTGCCTGCAACTCATGAAACTCTGTAAATGCCTTGGACATATTATTTTCGTTCTGAATCAAATTCTTCATTTGTGAAAGTATGTCCTGCTTTATCTTCAAATTTTCTTCCCGTATTTTTTCCTGCCCCAAAATAAAATCCGCTTTCAGCTTACTGTATTTCGAATACGCTTTCCTGAAACGCTCCTCTTTCTCATCCGGAAAATGCTCAAAATCTTCCTCCTTATTGCCCTCCTCCAGATGCTTCGAAAGGGCAGTAGCCCTCTCCTGCGCCACAATGGCGTTAAACGCCTCCCTTGCCTGGTTCACTTTATTCTTTATTGCATTCAAATCCGTTTCCCTGCACAGCCCCTCCATACGTTGCGTCAAATCCTCCTTACTGTAAGCACCAAAATTCTCTGTCGGTTCCAATTCCTCCATCGGCTCCTCACTTACCTCCACAGGCGCATCTGTCTCCAAAACCATTTCCGGTTCCTCCATCGGCATCCTCTCCATTTCTAAAACTTCTGCATCGGTCGCCTTCCCTTCCTCCGTTTCAGCCATAGCCTCCTCATTCACTATCTCTCCCGAAACTTCCGCACCAGTCCCCTTTTCTTCCTCCGTTTTGGCAACAGGTTCCTCGTTCCCCATCTCCATCGAAACATCCGCATCAGCCATACTCGTCCCGGTGTTACCTTCCGTTTCATTCACCTTTTGTTCTTCCGTCTCACTTTTTTCAGGCAAATCGGGCAATTCATTTATGTTTTCCATACGTGTCTTTTTTTTATAACAGGCGGCAAAGATAGAATAATTTATTTTTGCACAATGAATCAGATATTGGAAATTTTAGTAGTTATAGACTTTATGCGCTTTCTAAATTGTTCTTAAAAATATTTAGTAAACAACCATAAAATTGTTAGATCTCGGCAAACTGAAACTTATTTAACCTATAAGCACCATAGCCCGTTATCATAAGGTACAACCCAAGAAACTCAATCGGAGCTACAAAAAGAAACTTAGTGATTTTAAGCAGTGGGAGCAAAAGCCACACCGTGAAGACTATCTCATCTATCCCGAAAATATAACAGAACAATTAGCTATAGACGAAGTAAGTTTATCAAAAGGAGAACTTTACACTTTTATATTAAATCCAAATGTTTACAGAATGAGTCAAAAATAGTGAGAACGGAACCCGAACTGTAGAGAACGGAACCCGAACTGTAGAGAACGGAACCTGAACTGTAGAGAACGGAACCCAAACTGTGAGAAAAAACAATGATAGCTGTTGTAATTAAAATCGTGAACTTAAAAACCAACTGTAGTGTTGAGTTTTATTGTTTTTTAATAATTTTTTAATTTATGTGACAGGCAATATTATTTCTAATACTGCACCGGCAGTGAAATACAGGAAACTAATAAAAGATGTTAAGAAAAAATGAAATTTATTTTATTCGGGCTAATTGGCTTTTAAATACTTGTTAAATCAATGCTTTCAGGGTCCAAATTGAAAATAAATAGTTTATTTATTTTTAAAACTATCTTTCACCCCATGCAACCTTTTTGAAGCAGACAGCGTCTTTAAAGGGGGAAGGGATAAGGTTTGCCGGGAGATGAAAACATAGCACAAGAACTAATATGCTTCTGCATAGTCCTGTTTAAGGGTAATATGGGTTTAAAATCAAGAATTTTAAATTCGGTTAATTTTCAGGAGGTTAGAGGGTAAAGAAAAAAATTTAACAAATATTTGGTTTTCTCAATTAAATATTACACCTTTGCAAACTCAATTTCAAGATAGGCTTATTTTTTTAGTTTAAACCAACATAATTTTTTTTTACTAACAAACTTATTAACAATTAAATATAGCAATACTTAACCAAGTACTAACACATAAAAACTAACCCCAAATATCAAAGAAACAGAAAGAAAACAAATCAAAACCAAATTTAATTTAAACAAAACAAGTAGCTTGCCCTAAAAATCTTTTATTAAAAAAAAGAAATTTAAAGGGATAATAAAAACAAAACAAAAATAATTAATTACTAACCCAAAAACAAAAAACAAATGAAAAATTTTACAAAAACACAAAGAACAACGCAGGTAATGCGTTGGCTATTTATGCTTCTATTAATAATAGGAGTGTCGGCAATGAATTTGATGGCACAAGTAACTCAAGTTATCACTACATCGGGAACCTTTACGGTGCCTGCGGGTGTAACATCCATCCTGATTAATACATGGGGTGCTGGTGGCGGCTCTGGTGGCGGTTATGGAGGTTGCAGCTATAGTGGAAACGGTGGTGCTGGTGGCGGTAGCGGTTTCGCGCAAAGCACGCTTTCCGTAACTGCTGGACAAGTATATACCGTAACAGTTGGTGTTGGCGGTGCCGGCGGTGCTGCTGGAACAACAGCCGGAACTGCCGGGGGTACAACTACTTTTACAGGAACAGGCGGAACAGTGTCTGCCGGAGGCGGTGGTGCAGGTGCAGCTCCTAGTTGCGCAACAACTTCTTCCGGAGGAGCTGGTGGTGTAGGCATAACAGGATCAATAATGTTTACAGGTGGAGCCGGTACCTATGGAGCTTGTGGTAACTGTTCTCAAATAGGCCTTACAGGTACTGGTGGCGGAGCTGCCGGTTCGGGAAGTAATGGAGGTACTGTTACCGCTGGCACTTGCCCTGGTGCAGGTGGCGCAGGCGGAACAGGAACTTATCCTGGTGGTGCTGGCGGATATAATTCATCTTGTACCATTGCTACTTCAACTGCTACCGCAGCTGGCGTTAACGGTACTGCACCTGGTGGGGGTGCTAGTGGTCCTACAGCGTGGGGAAGTGTGGCTGGCGGTAATGGTGCAAGCGGACAGGTTACTTTGGTTTATACATTGCCTCCTTGTGCAGGAACTCCTACAGCCGGCACTATTGCTTCAACAGCTAACCCTTCTGCTCCCAGTACAAACTATACCCTTTCTTTAACAGGTGCTTCAGGCAATGCAGGTATTACTTTCCAATGGCAAAGTTCTACCAGTGCTACATTTGCTTCCGGAATACAAATATGGGAACTGCTTCTTCACAAACAACTCAGCAAGCTGCCACAG
>JANYDQ010000202.1 GCA_025363555.1 Bacteroidota bacterium
GTGTTCCAAACAATCTTCATCACTTTTGAATTTCTCCTGAAACTCAAATATTGTAAGGCTCTTATATTTTGCTTCCATTTTTTATTTTATTTTGGCTGCAAAGATAGGAGGTTGAAGTTATTTTCAAAGTGCCTAATTCAAAAAATCTTTTAGCAGCTATATTTAGTTGTATTATTCGCAAAAGCGGTATTTTCTCAATTAGATGTAACCTACAACGTGGAGAATCATTCAGGTTTTGAAATTAGCTGCCATGGTGGCACAGGGGCGATAGATGCTACTCCTGTTAACGGAATTCCTCCTTATACATTTGCGTGGACAGGTTCTAACAGCTATTCGGCAACTACCGAGGATATTTCGGGTCCTGCGGGTACTTACATTTGCCTGGTTACTGATTCCGTTGGTGATACTATCTCGAAGCACATAATTTTGCATCAGCCGGCAGCATTAACTGCTACGCTTATACCAAGCGATTTTAATGGGTTTTCTATTTCTATTCATGGAAATGATGATGGCGAAATAAATACAGAAGTGGGGGGAGGGGCTACTCCTTATAGCTACGCCTGGAGTAACAGTGCTACGGCATCTTCGATAAAAGATTTAACTGTTGGCAGTTATTCTGTAACAATTACTGACCAGAACGGTTGTACCATCAATAAAAATACAACCATCACCGAACCTACCTCATTAAGCATAACAAGTTTAACGGTTTCTCATACGATTTCATGCAACAAAGGAAAAGATGGTGAGGCGCAATATATTATCCTGTTGAATGAACAGAATAAGGAGTTAAGAAAACAAATTGAACAAATTAAAAAATAGAAATCATGAAAAGATATTTAGTAATTATTTTATTGTTTCTGTGTTATATAAATGTAGAGGCACAAGCTTGGATATATCATCCAATGCCTTTATCGAACGCAATTTGGAGGGTGGATGATCAAAATGACTATCCATGTTCTCCCGCTGGTTTATATTCTTCATATCAATACACTCTTGGAGGCGATACCACAATTGGCAGTTATACGTATAAAAAAATATTTATTTCAGGAATACGAGAAATTTGTCTTGGTACTCCTACAGGTTTTAATTGGTTTTATGGCGGATTAAGAAATGATAGCATTAATAAAAAGGTTTATTATTGGAATTTTGGTTCGGATACGTTATTGTATGATTTTTCATTACAGGTGGGAGATACGGTATATGATACCTATAATTCCGTTCCTCTTCCTTATTGGGATTTTAGAGTTAATGTGATAGATTCAGTGCTGGTAGGCAGTAATTATCATAAAAGATTCAATCTAAATGGCGGGTATTCTTATATAGAAGGAGTTGGCAGCCCAACAGGTTTACTGGAACCATTAGGAGTTGCAATGAGTGATCTTTTTCAATTAATGTGCTTTTCCTATAATTCTGAATTTTACCCAAGCAGTACATCGTCTTGCCCTTTGGTAGATATTACTGTAGGTATTTCAGAAATACATACTAAAATGGAGAATCTTACTATTTCACCCAACCCGTTATCTTCGGAAAGCTTGATAGAACTTGATAATAAGTCGGACATTATCAAAGAAATAAATATTTATAATCCTGTTGGTGAATTGATGGTAAGTGATAAGAATGTATTGTCATCAAAGTATATAGTAAAAAGGAATCAGTTTTCTGCTGGTGTTTATTTTGTGAAAGTTATTACAAGGGATAATAATATAATAGTGTCAAAATTAATTGTTAATTAAAACGTAGAGGAATGAAAAAATATTTAGTGATAATAAGAATGAAGAAAGCAAACATAGTGAATTTGAAATGTATCCTAATCCCAATAACGGAACATTTACAATAATAAATTATTCTCATGAAGCGAGTTCAAATATAATTATTACTGATTTAACAGGAAAGGCAATTCTTTCAAAAACAATAATCAGCCAAATGAAGTAAACCTACTTCAAGTAGAAAATGGTATTTATTTGTTACAAATTAATGGTTTAAATACTTCTCAGCATTCTAAAGTAATAATATCACGATGAAAAATATTCTCTTTCTTATTTTGTTAGTTTTGCTTTTTACAAGTTCTTGTAAAAAAAACAATGATGATACAATTACCAAACAAAATATTACTGGAATGGTTTACAATCAGTGTACAGATAGTGGGTTTAAGACCGGAGAGGATGATGAAGAGGATAAGCCAATCAAAGCAGTTGTAAATTCCTTAAATATTCAACCTAACCCCAACAACGGTACTTTCCAACTTACCCTTACCAAAAACCAAAAACCTATAGGCATAAAGAAAATTGAGGTAATAGATATGATGGGCAGAATAGTATGGCAAACAGGTGCATCGGTGAGTAATATCTTTAATATTGATATTTTACATTGCTCGCAAGGTATTTATTATGTCCGCACTATTAATGAGGATGGAGAATTAGAGATGAAGAAGTTTGTGAAGGAATAGAGAAAAGGAATAAAGAAAAATAAAATATTATTAAAGTCCCGGTTTATAGTCGGGACTTTTTTTGCACTTTTGTTTCGTGAAGAAAATTGGAATCCTGATAGGGTTGTGAGAGGAAATAGAAATAACTGATATATCCGGTAAAATTATTATTAATCAGCGATTACAAAATGAGCTAACGAAATTGGATATAAAGAATGTGAATGAGGGTATGTATTTTATCAGAATAAAAAACAAATTGAATACTTCCAATTATAAATTTATAAAACAATGAAAAAATTAATTTTATATATCGCATTAACTGTTTTGTTCTTGGAACAAAACAGACTAAATGCACAATCCACATGGGATTTTGTTCATACTTCTTGGAGTATAGTTATACCTGATGGATTTG
>JANYDQ010000206.1 GCA_025363555.1 Bacteroidota bacterium
CTTGTAGCAATCTTCCCATCGTGCCTTTCCCTTTATTTACTTTCGTTAAAATTTCGGCAAGTTGTTCGGAAACAATAGCAACATTATCTGTAGTAACTTTTACAGAAGCCATGATAGCGTCTGTTTCAACCGGCTCTGTAGAACTAAGTTCTTCTCCATTTTTAACTGCTTTTGCAGCCGTACTTCCTTGCGAAATTACCAGGATTTTATCACCAATGATACCCGAAGAACCGATACCTGCCTGGCAATCTGTTTTAATAAACTTTTGAATCTCTTTTCTAATCAACATTTCTACCTTTACTGTAGTATCATTTATGATGCTGATATTATCAACAGTACCCACATTTATACCCGAAAAGCGAACATTACTTCCTACCTGTAAGCCGCTTACACTATAGAAATTAGTAGTAAGTTTAAATACCGGATTAAACAAATTCTTTTGTTTCCCAATGATGAAAATTGCTATCGCAAAAATAGCTAAACCTATGACTATAAATAGCCCTAATCGTACTTTAAATTTTGGTGTGTTCGTATTCATATTATTATTATTTAAAAAATGACTTAATTAATGGGTCTTCAGAAGTTTCAAATAACTCCAGATTTCCTTCCTGATGTACTCCCCCTTCCTTCAACATAATGATTCGATTGGCAGTAATTTTTGCACATTCAATATCATGAGTAATTATCATAGAACTCGTTTTATATTTCTTTTGTACCTCTAATATAAGCAAACTAATTTCACTCGAAGTAACAGGGTCAAGCCCTGTTGTAGGCTCATCATAGAGCATTATTAATGGGTCAATAACTAAAGTTCTCGCCAAACTAATTCGTTTTCGCATCCCACCCGAAAGTTGAGAAGGCATTTTATCAATAGCATCAGCCAAACCCACGTTTTCCAACACTTCTTTCACCTTATCATCAATTTCTTTTTCTTTCAATTCCTTTTTAATTCTCCGTAAAGGAAACTCTAGATTTTCTCTCACTGTCATAGAATCATACAAAGCACCACTTTGAAATAAAAAACCAATCTTCTTTCGCAGTTCAGCCAAATCATTTCTATTAAGATGATTAACATCCTTATCAAACACATTTATAGTACCCCCATCCGCAGTTAACAAGCCAACAATTAACTTTATCAACACCGATTTACCCGTACCCGATTTACCCAAAACAACCAAATTTTCGCCATTAAATAACTTCAAAGAAACATCCTTTAATACCTCTTGAGTACCAAAAGATTTCCTCAAACCATTAATCTCTATAACTATTTTATCATCCATAATTCCTAATTCGTAATTCCTAATTATTTTCTCACTTTCGTGAAATGACGTATAAATCTACTGCGTTAATAATTCGCTTTGCGCTAAAGCGCAAAATAACCCTATAATCACCCTACAAAAATCAATTCTGTTCACTACAAAATCAATTCTGCGCATTCGGTAATGAGTTCTGCGCGTTCGGTAATGGTGTAAGGGCACTCGGTAATGAAGTAAGAACACTTTTTAACAAATCCTAATCACCTCAAAAACCAAAAAACTCATTTAACCCCCTAAGTTTCAATTTAAAACCCAAAAACGATTTTTCATCCATTTATGTTAAAATACCAACCACACTCAAATTTCACCCTGAAAAGTTCCCTTCCTTAAAAAAAGCAGAAGTTAAGCAGTAAAAATTCATAATTCATAATTCTATGAATCAATGAATCAAATCCGTTATCTGCACCGCAATCGCATCCACAATAATAACCAATAAAGAAGCAGTTACCACAGCCGAATTAGCAGCAATACCAACACTTTCGGTGCCCTTGCCGGCATTATAACCCTTATAACACCCTACCAAACCAATTACAGCACCAAAGAAAAACGTTTTAATAACAGCAGGTAAAAAATCCATAAAATCAACATGACTGAATGCCTGTGAAAAGAACAATATAAAACTTACATTTCCTTTAATATTTGCACCAGCCCAACTTCCCAAAATACCCAGTGCATCGGCATAAATTACTAATAATGGTATCATCAAAGTAGCAGCAATTACCCTCGTTACAATTAAAAAACGTATCGGATTTGTTGCCGATACTTCCATGGCATCAATCTGCTCTGTAACCTTCATAGAGCCTAATTCGGCACCCATACCCGAACCTATTTTTCCGGCACATATTAATGCCGTTATAACTGGTCCCATTTCTCTAATAATTGACACTGCCACCATGCCAGGAAGCATAGTTACTGCTCCAAAATTAATTAATGTAGGTCGTGATTGTATCGTTAAAACCAAGCCCATAATAGTACCTGTAATGGTAATTAATGGCAATGATTTATTCCCTATCTGATAACATTGTCGCAAAAACTCTTTAAATTCAAAATTTCGGTTAAATGTTTCCCTTATAATACTTGAAATAAACAAAAAAACTTCAGCTACTTCTATCATAAAACTATTTACTTTTGAAGTACCTGCAATGGTTTTTTCACTCAATTTAATAGTATGCTTAGTAGCAAAATCTTTTACCTTAATAAGTGGTTTAATAGTTTGAACAGTCATAATTTTAAAGTTTAAAAAAAGCCTTTGACAAAAAATAGTATCAAAGGCTTTTCAACTATTTTTACAAAAATATTATCAATAAAATAAGGATAACAATCAGAGCACCGGCAGAGATATAAACACCTCCACCTATAGCAGCAAGTTGGGTGCGGATAGTTTGCACTTCGGTACGTAACTCACTTTTTTCTGACGGACCTATGTCCGATTTATCCATCGCTTTTATTTCGTATAAACGATTTAATAATACCTTTGCTTCAGCAGCTTCATTAGCTTTAGTAGTACTTGTAGTAGTTGTTGCGATTGCATTACTGGCTGATACTGTGGTGGTCATTGCTCCTGATAACATACATGTTGTCATCAGGCAAAAAAATATTTTTTTCATTTTTAAATATGTTTAAATTGTTATTATTATGTTACTTTATAGCGGCTTTCTGCCATCTATTACTCTTAATATTACTGCAATAATTGCAATCACTAAAAGGATATGAATTAAACCACCGGCATTATATCCTAAAAACCCTATAGCCCATATTATTACTAATAGAACAGCTATTCCGTACAATAAATTTCCCATTGTTTCTATCTATATTATGTTAGTTAATAATTTTTAAGGTCGGAGATAATATTTTGTATCTCTTCCTTTGTTTTTCCCAGCTTGATTTGTAATCTTCCGATTAGTTCATCTTGCTTACCTTCAGCTAACAATAAATCGTTATCAGTAAGTACTGCATACTGTTGTTTAAGCCTGCCTTTAAGCTCGTTCCAGTTACCTTTTAACTCTGTTGAATTTTTCATTTGTTTATAATTTTTATAGTAATAATATTATTCTTTTATAATGACTAAATACTTACTTAAACTCCAAAATTTCTCTG
>JANYDQ010000224.1 GCA_025363555.1 Bacteroidota bacterium
CAAATCATTACTCCGCAGGAGGGAGTGCAATGTCATTAAGTTAAGGTTTTCGACCTTGAAAAGGTGGCATGTTTATAGTAATAAAATTAAGAAGCAAGTGTAACGACCCCTTCGGGGTAGCATGACTCGCCAGCGCGAGCGGTGTTCGTGCTGATTATTCGGAGGTGTCTCCCCACCACACAACACATAAAAACTCACTGCCAACCACAGAGCGAACTTCAAGAAACGCAGCGTGAGGGATTGTAACGGAAATCCTTTTTTGTTGCGATGCAAAAGGCGGGGGGACAAAAAAGATTGGAGTGAAAAGCCCGACCCCCGATTCTTCATCGGGGGGCACGCCCAAATTTTTTTGAATGGTTTGATTAATTATTTACTAAAACTTAATTACCATTATTCCTGAAAATTTATTAGAAATAAACCTACATTTGTTCCCCTAATGACTATGGAACAATCGCCCGAAGAAGAAGGGGTACTACTTACCCATTCACTAGCTTATTACCTTGTAATCCTCGTCCTTTTTTTGGGATTGATGCTGTTTTTGTCGTTTAACAAACACAGCAAAGACAAGGAAAAAAGCTATCATGATGTAATATGGGCAGATGCAGCGGGGTATTATGTGTATAACCCCATGTGGTTTATATATGGAAACAATGCCGCCAATTTTCCTGATAGTATAGATGTTAAAACCGGGAATGGTTTTTTGTTAGACAGAGCCAACAATTCCGTATATACCAAATACCCTAGCGGAACTGCCCTTTTGGAAAGCCCGTTTTTTTTAATTTCTCATTTGCTGGCAAAACCGCTGGGCTATAAGCGCGATGGGTTTTCGAAAATATATGCTTACGGTATATATGTTTCGGGTGTGGTGTATTGCTTTTTGGCAATGTTTTTTTTACTTGGTGTGCTCACCCGGTATTTTTCCCTACTCATTTCTGTGTCGTCCATACTGCTGTTTTTTGTATCCACCAATTTATATTATTACACCATAGATGCACCCGGAATGTCGCATATTTATTCGTTTTTTATATTAAGCAGTTCCATGTATGCCTGGTGCCGGCAGGTAAATTACCCCAGGTTGCCAAACCTGTTTTTGTTTGCATTGACCGTTACCATTGGGGTACTCATTCGCCCGCTCAATATTTTAATACTTCTTTTTCCATTATTTTATAGTGTCTCTTCTTTTAAAATGATAAAGAGCAAGCTCCGTTATTTTCTCCAATATAAATTAGTAACCATTGGCAGTTTCCTTGTTTCTTTCTTGGTTTTTATACCTCAATTAATTTACTGGAAAACCACCACCGGAAAACTCATTCAGTTTGGTTATCAAAACGAGGGCTTCGATTTTTGGAAACATCCCAAACTGCTCGAAGTGTGGTTTAGTGCCATGAATGGTTTGTTTATATACAGTCCCCTTGTTTTATTAAGTTGCATAGGCATAGGGGTAATGATTTATTACAAAAAAATACTTGGAATATACATAGCGATGGTGTTTTTACTTATTTCCTATATTTTTGCATCGTGGTGGAACTGGTGGTTTGGCTGCTCTTTCGGAGCCCGGAGTTTTGTAGAATATTATTCTTTACTCATTATCCCTTTTTGTTTTTTATGGAATATAATCAGCAATAAACCGGTGTTTAAAATTTTATTTTTCACCTTCATTGCCCTTTGCTGTTTTGTCAATTTAAGCATCGAATATTATTACGATGGTTGTTTTTACGGAACCACATGGGATTATCATACCTTTTTTAAATTAATTTTTTCGTAAAATTTTATTCAATTAATTTCTACATTTGCACCACTAATAAAGTTTACTATTCACATCTAATATCTAACCACTATGGGACGCGTATTCGAAAAAAGAAAATATAAAATGTTTGCCCGCTATGATAAAATGGCGAAAGGTTTTACCCGTGCCGGCAAGGAAATAGCCATAGCTGTAAAGCTGGGCGGTCCGGAACCGCAGGGAAACGCCCGTTTGCGGGTTGCTATTCAAAATGCAAAAGGCTTGAACATGCCCAAAGACAGGATAGATGCTGCCATTAAGCGGGCATCTTCCAAGGACGAATCTAACCTGGAAGAAGTGGTGTATGAAGGCAAAGGACCCTTTGGCATTGGTATTTTAATAGAATGTGCTACTGATAATCCCACCCGCACAGTTGCCAATGTGAGAATGAATTTTAACCGGCATGGGGGCGAATTGGGCAAAACAGGGTCGCTGGATTATCTTTTTGAAAGAAAAGGAGTATTTACCATTAAGAACGAAAATAGCAATGCCGAAGAACTGGAATTTGAATTAATTGATTTTGGTGCCGATGAAATAGAAAGCGATGAAGAAGCCATAGTCATTTATACTGCCTTTACCGATTTTGGAAAAATGCAAAAAGCATTGGAAACAAAAAAACTAAACATTATCAGTTCCGAGCTGGAGCGCATTCCCTCTTCTACAGTAGAACTGACCGACAAGCAAGTGGAAGAAGTAATGATACTGATAAGTAAATTAGAAGAAGATGACGATGTGCAAACGGTGTATCATAATATGAAGTAGAATCAAATTAGAGAATTAGAGATTTAGAGGAATGGAGAATTATTTAAGTAAATAATTCTCCATTTTTTTTTATTCTTCCTCCTTCGCTTCTCCAATTCTCCAATTCTCTAATTCTTCAATTCTCTAACTCTCTAACTTAATTCAAGGTGATAAAGCGTTAGTCCCGCTATGGGAGTTTCGATAATGGTATCTATGTTCACCCCTTTATTAGCAGCCACGGCACGCAAAATATTACTGTAATAAAAAGCAACCGAACCCACCGCACTTAATTTGACCTCCTGGTGTTGTTTGTATTTACAAATGTGCTTATCAAAAAACTGGTTGAAACAATCAGCTACCAAATCAATAACAAATTGTTCTTTTAAATTCTGGTAAATAAATTTACTGAACGAAGCCAGGAACCGGTTAGGATTAGGTTGTTTATAAAGTGCATCCAATAGTTCATCCTTACCCAATTGATACCTTTCGAAAAACCGGTTGGATAATTCTGTTGGCATTTCTTTATTCAAATAGGCTTGAACAAACGTTTTCCCCAGATGTGCCCCGCTTCCCTCATCACCCAGCACATAACCCAGCGAAGGAGTACTTTCTGTTATTTCTTTGCCATCATAGAAGCAGGTATTAGCTCCCGTTCCCAGTATAGCCACTATTCCTGCATGATACCCGCAGGTAGCCCGGGCAGCACCAAGCATATCCGTATTCACTTCAATAAGTGCATTAGGAAACACATCCAGGAAAGCAGAACGCACCAGCTGTTTTTTTGAATCGGAACCGCAACCAGCTCCATAAAAATAAATAAGAAGGGTAGAGTGGGAAGGAAGAATGGGAAAAGCAGGAAATAATTCTGTTCGGATACTTAAAGATAAATCTACGCCTGCCTGGAAATAGGGATTGAAACCCTGCGTGGTGCATTGCTGAATTTGTTTGTTATCATCAATCAGCCGCCAATCTGTTTTGGTGGAACCACTGTCTGCAATTAAAATCATACTGAATATTTAGGTAGCGAAAGTAGAAAATAAAATTGAACCCTGTCAGGGAGCAGCGTTTTTAGATTTTAAATAACGGGTAATTAACTCATATTCTTTATCCGTCAGCATCGCTTTTTGTTTCATCTCCGGCAGCATTTCCGCCCACCGTGCCGGGGTTATTTCTTTTGGTTTATATAACGAATGGCAGGAACCACACTTGTCTCCATACAATCGTACTCCTCTGGTAAGTTGCTCCATTGTTAAATCAGGATATGTTTTTTTTCCTGCTTCCACATCTGCCAGCGTTGGTTTATATAATGTAGGGCTGCAACACACAGACAGAACCGAAAGAACCAGCAGAACAAATAGTTTATTTGCAGAAATCATTTAAAAAGAAAAATCGAATAACAAACGGAACTGATATTTTTCGTACTCATCCAAATCCAGTGAGTTGGGCTGTGCGGATGTTTTTCGCAGGTTAGTAAGTTGAGGAAGAAAGTTAATGATGATAGAATGTTTGCTGTTTTTTGCATTCCAGTATAAAGTAGGACCGGCAAGCAGTGCATTATGCTCCAAACCATCGGCAGTAGTAATTTCATATTGGTCTTTTGCTTCCAGCCCCAGTCCCAAATTGGGTTTTATGGAATACATATATGCCAAATCAAACTCAACAGGATAAGCCATTAGTTTCATCGTATTGGTCTGCTCCACTTTTCCATTCGCCACTTTTCCCTTTACCTGTTGCTCCCATTCCCATTCTCCTACCGCATTAAAAGCAATTAAATGTTTATCTATGTGTTTGTCTAAAATTAATTTTGCTTCCAGTTCCAAACCAGTTCCCGAAATAGTAGCTTCTCCATACAAACACGAACCAATAACATTGGTAGTAGCATCCGACAATTTTAATTTCCATTCGCTTGATATTGAAAATTTAGAGTGGCTGATAATAGTCCCGGTAGAATCATTTTTATCAGCAAACGATTGATGTGTTCCATTAAAATACAAAGCGGTTTGCAGTCGGTCGGTTAGTCCTATCTCAAATTCCAGTCGTTCATCAATAGCCCTGTAAAACGATTCTTTCCCCATTCGTAAGCTGGTCCATACTTCAAAATCGCGAAACCCCTTGGCTAAGTTGGTACTTTGATAGGTATGAACAAATTGCCTGTCTTGTGCCGACAGGGAAACAACAGATAAAAATGCAATAAACAGCAGTATGCTTTTTCTCATTAATGATAATTAATTGATTTAAATAACGCGACAAAAGTAGAATGGAGGATTGGAAGACACAATACCTAAAATAAGGTATCTTATTAAAATACCTATAAACAGGTAGAAAAAAGGGAATTAATTATTTTGGGAAAACAGGAAATGATTAGGGCTTACCAGATTTTCGCGGACAGCAAACAGCACCAGCCCTGCTGTATTATTTACCCCTAACTTGTTCATTATATTTTTGCGGTGAGTAATTACGGTGTGTGTGCTTAAAAACAGTTTGTCTGCAACTTCTTTATTAGAAAGCCCTTCAGCAACCAGGGTAATAATTTCAATTTCTCTTTCGCTGATGTTTAATCCTTCGCACGAATATTTATCTACAAAATCAGGGGTGTCTTCTAAAATAGCAGTAACAATTTTACCACACATAAATTGCTCGCCTTTTGCGGTTTTATAGATAGCTTCCACTATTTCATCCTGGTCGCAGTCTTTTAATAAATGACTGGTAACACCTGTTAACATAGCTTTCGAAACCACCTGGTTATTGTTTACTTCTGTAATGGCAAGTATTTTGGAAAGAGGATATTTTCTTACAATTTGCTGCAACCCTTCCAGGCTAAAGTGTGCAGAGGTATAATCAATAATAATTAAATCGGGTTTATAGAACTTACATTGGTTAATCAAATCGGCAGTGCTAATGGCTTCTGCCAGCAAGGTAAAATCAGTATTCTCATTCAGCAACACTGCTAATCCTTTCCTGCTCAAAAAATGACTGTCGGCTATGGTAATCTTAATCTTTTCCACTTAAGCTATTTAGAATAATTTTAAATAATGACAAAAGTACATATTAATTGATTTCGTTTTAACATATTTGAAAACTATTTACTAAAAAACAAAAACAAAAAATTTTAACAATAAATAAGTAGAAATCTTGTTACCTTTGCAAAATGTTAAGAGGTAAAGATTTAATTCTTGCAACAAAACCATTTGCAAAAGAAGTACGTTGGAAAAGTTGGTATCACACACTTTCCGGATTTGTATTATTAATTGGTGCTATATTTGGCACACTATTTTTTCCGACCATTTGGGGTATCAATAATATGTATGGAAGAATACTAAGCAGCATTTTTGCAGCCATAATGTTGTCGCGAGTATTTATCATCTTTCACGACTTTCAGCATCACTCCATTCTTCAAAAATCATTTATTGCAAATTTCCTTTTCACCATTTTTGGTATCTATATGATAACACCTCCCAATATCTGGAAACGTTCTCATGACCATCATCACAACCACAATGCAAAACTATTCAGTGCCAGCATTGGCTCTTTTCCGATAATGACCAAACAGAAATTTATGGAAGCCGACAAAAAGGAAAGGTTTTATTACCTTGCTGTTCGTCATCCTTTAAATATGTTCTTTGCTTATTTCACCACCTTTATGTACGGAATATGTATTGCTTCTTTTGTATCCAGTCCCCGCAGGCATTGGGATTCATTGGCAGTATTAATTATTCATTTCGGCATAGCCGCTTTTTTAATTATTCATTTTGGATGGTTTGCGTGGCTCCTCACCTTCTTTCTTCCTTTCTTCCTTTCTCACATGCTAGGTTCTTATCTTTTTTATGCACAGCACAATTTCCCCGGAGCCAGATATAGAAATAATGCCGACTGGAACTATGCTGATGCTGCTTTGGAATCATCCAGTTTTATGGACATGAATGCTGTCGGGCATTGGATAACTGCAAACATTGGTTATCACCATGTGCATCACCTTAATTCCCGTATTCCTTTTTACCGTTTGCCCGAAGCAATGAAAGCAATTCCTGAATTACAAAATGTAAACAGAACCAGCCTTTTCCCTTCCGATATTATTAAATGCCTTCGCCTGAAAGCATGGGACCCCGAAAAAAATAAGATGGTGGGGTATGAGGAAATGGGAATAGCGTAAGATAAAAAAACCTGAAATAATTCTTGATTTACGCTACTGACGCAGTGGTTGAACGTAAAAGTAAGTTGCGTTTATTTTTTTACCTATTGCAAATAAATCAATAACACCAGTCCCTTTTTCCTTGTTTTGTCTTCAGTACTTGTTTCCCTCCAGATAGTTTTAACCAATTCCATATTTGCATCCGCAATTATTTCTGCACTTTTTCACTCTTAAATATAATTGGTTAAACCAAACCATGTAAAAACCTGTAACCTATTTTATAATATGTATAACAGGGAAAGAAACAGCGCTAATTACTTTTGTGCGGCAAATAATAATAAATGATACTAACTAAAACCAATACAAATGAAAAAGAAACTTTACTCCCTGCTGTTAAAAACAACTTTGTTTTTTATGCCCCTTGCTGCTTTTGCTCAACCTTCACCTATTTCGCTTAGAGGTGATGTAACGGTCCAGTTTATAATGAATGTTCACCACCTTGCCGACCGCGTGGCAAAAGACCCCGCAACAGGCAATCTTTTTTACACTACCTCTGATGGTAATGTTTATGAAATTAAAAACCTAAACACTTCTCCTTACGATACTTTACTTTATACTACCGCCACCCACGGAATTGATTTTTTGCAGGGCATGACTTTTATAGACAGCTCTTTGTTTTTAATTGGTAACCACCTGATAGATTCTACCCTCAATACAGGATTGGTAAAAAAGGCAGTATTGCAACCTTCGGGAATTAGAACATGGGTAAACGTAGCAACCACTGCCACCTATGCCCAAAGTCATACCTATTACGACCATGGCTTTAGTGGCATTGTTGCAAGTCCTGATTTAAGTGCTTTGTATATAAACAGCGGCTCGCGAACAGACCACGGAGAAGAACAAAACAATTACGGAATGTATCCCGGCTTGAGGGAAGAGCCTTTAACTTCAGCTATTTTCAGGATACCTGCCAATTCGGTAAACTTAACTTTACCAAATACTGTTTCCGGACTTGCACCTTATTTGTATGCTGATGGGGTAAGAAATTCGTTCGACCTTGCGTTTGATTCCAACAACAATCTCTTTGCCACAGAAAATTCGGGCGACCGCGATGACCCGGATGAACTGAACTGGATAAGACAGGGACATAATTATGGCTTTCCATGGAAATTGGGAGGAGATAATAACCCGCAACAATTTCCGGGCTATGTGGCAAACAACGATGCTTTATTAAATCACCACAGCAATTGTTATCTTCATAATTATTATCACAACGACCCTACCTTTCCTTCTTCTTCAGGAATAACCTTTACTGCGGGAATAAAAAACCTGGGTCCGGATGCCGATAGATACAGGGAACCATCGGGGCAGATAAATGATGGGAGTAACAGCGGAAATTTTATAAGCAGTTTTTCGCCCCACAGAAGTCCGCTGGGCTTAGCCTTCGACAGGAACCATATTTTAGCTTCCGATTTGAATGGAGATGGTTTCCTAATGTCCTTTACCATTGGTGGCGATTCTGCCGGACTCGACCCCTATGGAAACATTGGTGCCTTGTGCGACCCGGGCGAAGACCTGCTGCATATAAAACTTACACTGGACAGTACAGGCGAATACGAAATGCACGCCACCACCATTGTCAAAAACTTTTTGAACCCTGTGGATTCTTACCTTGATTCGAATATTTTATACATTATTGAATATGCCTATTCCGGGAATGGAAGATTGTTTAAAGTTACCTTGCCCCTTTCGCCTTTAGGTATTAATGAAAACAGCACTACTTCCCAAATAACCATTTCGCCAAATCCTTCCACGAACATTTTCACTATTCATACTTCTTCCAAAAATATCCTTTCAAAAATATGCGTGTACGATTTACTTGGCAATTGTGTGATGGATAAAAAGGTTTTAACTGATGGAGTGATTGATTTAAGCGGAAAAGCAAAAGGAATTTATTTTGTGAAGGTGGAAATGGAGGGGTCTTTCGACCAGCCGGGTATGACGGAAATGAAAAAAATAATTTTACAATAATCAACTATCCCTTTATTGAAAGAAGGCTTAACAAAAAAATAAATTATAATCTTTAAAACAAATCAAAATGAAAAAACTTTTACTCCTTATTTTATTTATTGTAAATGTAACTGCTTACTCGCAACAATGGCAATGGGCATATCCTGTAAGTTCTAATAATTTAAGCTTGGTAACCAGCGTTAGCACCGACTCGGCAGGAAACCCCTATTTTATGGGAACCTGCAGCAGTTCCGTTACCTTTAACGCCCAAAATGGCACCTTTCCTATGTCGGGGCTAAGTATGTTTGTTACCAAATACGATGCAGGCGGAAATAAAATTTGGGTTAGCGGGGGTTGGGGTGCTGCCAACAGCGCAGGAGCCGGCTCCATGACATTCGACCATCATTCTGATTGCTACCTCACCGGTGGTTATTCCGGCACGGTGTCGTTTGGCATTGGTGTGGATACCTTGCAACGAAGTTCTTTCCAGGGCACACAAGATTATTTCCTTTTAAAATTAGATAAATTTGGCAAACCACTGTTTATAAATACAGGTGGCAACGGTTGCTCCGATGCAGGAACTTCCGTTACTGCCTTGACTACCGATGAACTTATTTCTTTCTGGACGGATGAAACTATTTGCAACATGGCAAGTGCGCAAACTAATCATTTTAATAAATTAAATTCAAACGGCACCACAATCTGGTCGCTACCACCGCCCAACGCCACAATAGGGCAGGGAAAAATAACACCTACCACAGATGGCGGCTTTGTAATAAGCAACGAATGGCTTAGCGATACCATTTGTTTTCATGGTATGTCAGGCAGTACTTGTCTTGCTGCCCCCGTTCCATCCAACCGAAGCGATGTTTTTCTTACCAAATATTCCGGTAGTGGAAATGTGCTTTGGGCAAAAGCAATAAGAGGAAAACAGTACCAGCACCAAAATTCTATTACCACCGATATGTCTGATAACATCCTCCTTGCCATCACTGGCGAAGACTCCACTTATTACGATGGAACGCTCATCTCCCAACACGATACCAGCGTGATTATTATTAAAGCCAATGCCCAGGGAAATCTTATTAATCATATTTCTTTCCCGGTGTTTTCGCCCGGAAGATATTATGTAACCGATATTAAAACCGACCCACAGGGCAATGTTTTTTTATTGGGCGATGCCGACAGCGATATAATGGTGGGTACCACTGCCCTTCATTTTAACCAGAGAGCAACAGTGCTGATAAAGCTCGATGCGAATTTGAATTATGTATGGTCCCAGTATATGTACTCCTCCAACCAGTTTGGAACCCTTGGCGGACGCATGGCTGTTACCGACTCCCTTATTTATTTAGGAATAAATCATAACGAGTCCGTATTTCTTCACGGCAGTACCTACCAGTTTCCTGCCCCTGTCAATTCGCTTTCGTTCGATTGCTTTTTTGCTGCCGTAAAAAATAATAGTTCCGTTGTAAGTTCAACATCGCAAATCAACAATCAACAATTAACAATCCAAATCTCCCCCAACCCTTCCTCCGGAATCTTTACTATTCATAAGTCTTTTAAAAATATAAATACAAAAATATGTGTCTATGATTTACTTGGCAACTGTGTTTTTGAAAAAACAGGAATAAAGAATGATGATGAGAAAATAGATTTATCTGCGAATGCAAAAGGAATTTATTTTGTGAAGATGCAAACGGGTGAAAAAATGTTTAATCAGAAAATAATTGTGGAATGAAAAGGGTTTTGGTGGTTGTGTTGGTTGGGTTGAGTTTGAATGCAGGGGCGCAGCAATGGGAGTGGGCTGTAACAGCTGATTCTGTTTATGGAAACCAGGAAACAAAAATGATATGCCGAAGCAGTACCAATGTATTTGCATTGCTGATACAAAATGGACCTTCTGTTATTAATGCTACTTATCTCGATTCGGGCTGTGTGATAATAAACGTAACCTCTGGGGGACAAATAGTGTGGGCAAACCATTATGCAGGAACTATACAGTCGCTATATGCAACCAATACTGGTGCACTTTATTTCATTGGCTATTTTTCGGGTTTAATAAATTTTGGAGGAACAACTTTAATTTCTCACGGTGGCAAAGATATAATGTATGGTAAGCTGGATGCTTCCGGAAATACAGTATGGGTTACCTCTGCCGGGGGGTTGCAGGACGATACGGGAAACGCAATTATTACCGATTTGCAAGGAAACCTGTTTCTGGCTGGGAAGATTAAGGATGATTATTACACAGGAACTCAATTAATCACTGGCAATAATGGATTGGGCACTTATCTTTTGCGATGCGATTTAAATGGAAATTATATTTCATCTTATACCGATAGCCTGCCTTATATTAATTTGGGTGGAAAATTTAATACCCGCGCAGATGGCACTTTGTATTTATCTACGCATTATGATTATTATCCCTGCAATTACGTTTGCGATGCTTATACTATTTTAAAAATTAATCCTTTTGATTATAGCCTTACAAATATTGCGGAGTTTTATCCATTCGAATATTTATGGAGTTGGACCATAACTAATGATTCAACTATTGCAGCAAATTTTAATACCTGTTCCCATTACGAAAATTGTTATACTATTTTTACGGTAACCTCCATTACCGGGCGCACACTAAGAAAGGGACTAGGAAACGGATATGATGGAAATGTACTGCCTTATATCACCAAAGGCATGGCAGATGAATTAATAATCGGTGGTGATTTTAACAGGGGTTGGAACTTTAGTCTGGATACATTATGGTATGATAATTTATTTGTATTACCCGATACCTTGCCTAATGTAATAATTGGAGGAGTGAATACTGCTAACCAATTTACCTGGGTTCTCCATTCAGAAGGAACAGGAGTTACCCTGCTTTCAGATATGGTTTCGGATGAACAGGGACATACCTATTCCGGAGGCAGTTATAATAATACCAATTACTGGAGTATTAATTACGATACCTTACCCCAGCCTGTTACATTTGGCAATACTGTATTACCTGCCCAAAATCATTATTCACGTTTTTTTATTGCAGGAAGCAATTCTTCACTAACTACTTCCCTACAATCCAAAATCCAAAATCCCACTTCCGAAATCTCTTTAACTCCGAACCCTTCCTCCGGCATCTTCACGCTTCATTCCGCAATCCAAAATCCGCAATCCGCAATCAAAAAAATCTGTGTATTCGATTTACTTGGCAATTGTGTTTTTGAAAAAGCAGGAATAAAAAATGAGGATGAGAAAATAGATTTATCTGCGAAAGCAAAAGGGATTTATTTTGTGAAGGTGGAGATGGAGAGATCCTTCGACAAGCTCTGGATGACAGAAACCAGTAAAATAATTATACAATAAAATACTTCCTTCTTTACCAGTTGCATTTTTATTTTACCCCCTTTGCATAGGTTAGGAGTCCAAAAAACAGGAATTATTTTTTGTCCTCGGTTCGGGAAGGGAGGATGCTGGAGAAAAAGTTCCAAAAACACTCCATTTTGAACTAAAAATGGTTAAAACAATGAAAATCAATATTATGTAAGGCATAGAACCAGTACCGGGGGAACGCCTTAGCTTTACCTAAGGGGGGTAAAAACCGGGGGGAATAATAGTGGCATTGTTGGCAGGAGGGTGCCCGGAGATAAATAATAGTATTGAATTAGGCATTTAGTTTATAATCATTTTATAGGTGTGAGGTTTGCTGAACATCATCCGATTTAAAAGATTATCAAAAATATTTTCCTTCATAAAACTTCTATTAAACCTATATGTGTATTCATCAATATATGCT
>JANYDQ010000237.1 GCA_025363555.1 Bacteroidota bacterium
TTTAAGTTTATACAAAATCGCTTGTACTAATTGATAATCCTTTACTTTAGCATTGTTCAATTTATTGCCAAATTTTAAATGTGAACAAATCTCTTTTTTATTAAACTTTTTCGTATCATTGTTTCTTTTTTCTCCCAATGGTAAATATTATTGTTTTACAATTAATAGATACCCTTGGGAGTTATTAAAAATCAACTTTTGATAACTTCAATTACTAAATTCGTGCGTAATAGGTTATCAGCACCCTAATACTTCATCCCCAGATTATAAAACACAAAGCTCCAGATATCAGCGTATTCATCTATTTGTTTTGTGGTAGGTTTTCCTGCACCATGCCCTGCATTGGTATCTATTCTCACCAGCACAGGGTTGCTTCCTTTTTGTTTTTCCTGTAAAGTAGAAATAAATTTAAACGAATGTGCAGGAACTACTCTGTCATCGTGGTCGCCTGTGGTAACCAATGTAGCCGGATATTCCGCTTCTTTGATGTTGTGCAAAGGAGAGTATTTAATGATGCAATTAAATTCTTCCTGGTTGTCGCTCTTTCCATAATCGCTTGCCCACGCCCAGCCGATAGTGAATTTATGATAACGCAACATATCCATTACTCCCACTGTTGGAATAGCTACTTTAGCTAAATCCGGTCGCTGGGTCATTACAGCACCGATAAGTAAACCACCGTTAGAACGCCCGTGAATAGCAAGTTTTTCATGAGAAGTATATTTTTCTTTCACCAAATAATCTGCTGCAGCAATAAAATCATCAAACACATTTTGCTTCTGACATTTTGTTCCTGCCTTGTGCCAGTCTTCGCCATAGTCGCCACCACCGCGCAAACCGGGGATCGCATAAACGCCACCATTCTCTAAAAACAAAGCTCTGTCAATTCTGAATTCGGGAGAGTAGTAAGAATTAAATCCACCGTACCCAAACAGGAAACATGGATTGTTTCCATCCATCACCAACCCTTTTTTAGAAGTAATAAACATCGGTATCTTTTGTCCGTCCTTACTTTCATAAAATACCTGTTTAGTTTCGTAATCATCACTCTTAAAATCAACTTCCGGTTTGAACCAGATGTTCATTTTGTTGGTTACAATATTGTATTTACAAATGATTGCCGGGGCAGTAAATGTATTGTACGAAAAGAAAGCAAGACTGTCATCCTTATCGCTGTCAAACGCATCCACCTTACAAATGCCGGGCAGTTGAATTTCATTTTCTTTCTTTCCGGTTTTGTCAAACACATACAAACGGGTGGTTACATCTTTCAGATATTTTGCAACCAATTTTCCATTGCATTCAGAAACACTTTCCAATAAATCCATGCTTTCAGGAATTATCTTTTCCCAGTTTTCGTACGCTGGTTTTTTAGTAATATCAATCTTTAGTAATTGATATTTTGGTGCGCCTTTATCTGTAATCACATATAAATTATTACCATCATTACCTACTACACCATAATTGTTTTCGAAATTATCTACAAGAGTTACAAACTTAGAATCAGGTTTAGTTAAATCCTTTACGGCAAGCGAAGTTCCTGATGTGGACTCCGAACCATAAAGTAACAGCAGCTTTTCATCTTCTGTTGTTCCTGCCGAAAAATTACGCTGTGCATGTTCTTTATCCTGATACACCAACTCATCTTTCCCTTGCTCCGTGCCTACTTTATGATAATACACTTTATGAAATTCATTTTTATTGGAAAGCGTATGAGCATCTTTATTAGGAGCATCATAAGCGGAATAGTAGAATCCATCATCTTTCCAGGCTATGTCAGAAAACTTAATCCATTTAAGATTATCCGTTAATTGTTTCCCGGTAGCTACTTCCAGCACAAATATTTCTTCCCAATCACTTCCTGCACGGTTTATGGTATATGCCATGTACCTGGCATCTTTACTCACAGAAGTGCTTCCCAGCGAAGCAGTGCCGTCAGCAGCCAATGTATTCGGGTCAAGCAGAATTCTTGGTGTGCCTGTCAATCCTTCCTGGACGTAGAGCACACTTTGATTTTGCACTCCTGAATTTTTGGAGAAGAAATAATAATTCTTCTTTTTGCTTGGTGCGCTGCACTTTGCGAAGTTCCATATTTTGGCAAGCCGTTCTTTTATTTTATCGCGAAACGGAATAGTAGCCAGGTAATCAAATGTAACTTTATTCTGGGCTTTCACCCATTCACCTGTTTCTGCCGATTTATCATCTTCCAGCCAACGATAAGGGTCGGGTACCTTGGTTCCGAAATAGGTATCCACCGTATCGCATTTTCTTGTTTGAACGTATTTCATAGTGTTTTTAGTTTCTTTCTTTTCACCACCGTTGCATGCTGCAAGGGCGGAAAGTAATATAATAGGTAATAGTTTTTTTTTCATTGTGTTTTTGTTTTGTGGGGATAAAAGTAGAAAATATAATGACTTGTTATCTTTTATTTGATGGTTGGTTTTTGGGGAGGATGAGTGGGATAAACAAAACTAAAAAGTTTTCAAAGCACTTCTCCTCGCCAAAAAATCTTTCTTACTAATAAACTTCTCTTTGTTTTTATTTATATGTATCCTGACATGAGTTGACCCAATAAAGCATCCTGCAAGTGCTCCGAAAAACGCACCTCCTATGCCACCTAAAAGTGCTTTCTCATTTTCATTGAAAGAAACATAACCGGGTCCATCAGCACCATCTGCATAACCAGCAATTGCTCCAACCGTTGCGCCAATACCAGTTGATAATGTAAGTACACGTCCAAAGCGATTCTTTTTCCATACTATAAGATAATCTATTTGATTAACCGGAATTACAATTTTCTTTTCAATATCAAGATTACTTTTAAAGCGATGATATTCTTCTTCTGAAATCAAAATAACACTTGTATCGGTTACGCTATATAGTATTCCTTTATTAAGGGTTATGTTTTCCTTATTATCAATTTTTATTTTATGTGGAATACCTTCCCGGTATACATTGGATTGAGCACTCCCTTTTTGAATAAAAAGAAAAGCAATAAGTAAAAAGCATATTTGTTTCATTATCTTCAGCTAAAAGTAGATTCTTTTCTCATTCCAAAATAAATAAAATCATTAAAGATAAATTCAATCACTCATTTACCACTACCACTGGAACCAATTCTATGGTTTCAGAGTATTTAAAAACTTTCTTTTTAAAGTTTACAACCTGCTCTGATGGCTCAAAACCCGGCACAATAGTTTGAAGAGTAACTTTTTTCTTTACCTTCGTTTTTATAATGGCAGTGCCGGCACGGTTGGTAGTATATTTAGTTCTGCTTTGCAAAACTTTAATAACAGCATTCGAAATTAATTTGCCAGTTTCTTTATTTATCACATTTGCATTTATTACAACTATTGTTTCCGGTTGATAATATATTCCCCAGGTTCTTGAACGACTGCGACTATAAGCCGCAGGCAGTTCGCTGTAAAAACTTTCTACTTCGTCCCACACCTTTTTTATTGCAATGTCCACTGGTTTACGCAATTTTTTAACTGCCTGTTCCGCCTTTTTAAATTCACTTTTGAGCAACGAAAGTTGATTATTATAATAAACAAAATCATTATACGTCTCTGCCACTTCATCTGCCGAAGGGTTACTCATAGCAACACCACCCGCAGCAACTCTTCTGGCATCGCCCCTAATAACTCTTTCTGCCCAAAATTTAATTTTTTCCGTTGAAAACAATTCAGGAACCGAATTGCTGGAAACTTCCAATCCGTAGAACCCGCGATCCCCTCTCTGGAAAAGTCCTCTGTCCACGCCATTATTAAAAGCCTGGATATAATGGCTGACAAACATCTTTGCTTTTATTTTTGCCTTTTCTGATAAAGTTGTCATTTTGGATTTACCTGCCGCAGCACCAGCATAGTCTTTCAAAAGTAAAGTGAACTCTGCATAGGCATTGTCCAGTTTTGTTTGTGTGGCATTGGTCAAAGGCATAGATGCAGGTGGGGTTATACTTTTTTTGCGACTAGCTTTATCAAGTGCGCTCCATCTGTCATCATCTCCCCTGGGCAATATCCTGGTTATGGTTTTCATATATTTATACACTACTGTCCAACCTTTGATATTGAAGTTGTTTAAAGTTGACGTAATAAAATAACGGTAAAGGCTAATAAATGTAGTGCTTTCCAGTGAATTTTATTTGTTTCAAAACGCACCAAAAGAGCTTTAAAGGCGTCCAGCCAAGCATTGGTTCGTTCTATTA
>JANYDQ010000241.1 GCA_025363555.1 Bacteroidota bacterium
TGAAGTACATGATTCTATTTTCGATCTGTTCTTCAACTTGGATGCAACAGAAGAGCAATTGGATTTCCCGACAGTTTATGGTTCATCAAAACAAGGTTGGATGGGTCCGGATTGGAAAAATCCAACAGATAATATTACGTATTTATTGGATCAGATCATTGATTTTTTCCCGGAAGCACCTGCCTATGAAGGCACCTTGCAAATGCAGATAACCTCATTGGATTATTCGTCTTTCGTTGGTCGTATTGCTGTTGGTCGTGTATTGAGAGGAACGATCAAAGAAAATATGCCGGTATCGTTGGTAAAACGTGATGGATCCATTGTGAAATCCCGTATCAAGGAATTATTTACGTTTGAAGGATTAGGTAAACAAAAAGCCACTGAAGTGGAAGCAGGTGAGATTGTTGCCATTACAGGTATCGAAGGTTTTGAGATCGGCGATACCATCGCTGATTTTGAAAATCCGGAAGGACTTACTCCTATTGCCATCGATGAGCCTACCATGAATATGTTATTCACCATCAACAATTCTCCGTTCTTCGGTAAGGAAGGAAAATTTGTTACTTCCCGCCACTTGAGAGATAGATTATTTAAAGAACTTGAAAAAAACTTAGCATTACGGGTGGAAGAAACTGGTTCAGCCGATTCGTATTTGGTTTTCGGGCGTGGAATTCTTCACTTATCGGTATTGATAGAAACTATGAGACGCGAAGGATATGAGATGCAGGTTGGGCAGCCGCAGGTTATCATCAAGGAAATTGATGGAGTTAAATGCGAGCCAATCGAAATTTTAACTGTTGATGTTCCGGAAGAATCTGCCGGAAAAGTGATTGAATATGTGAGCCAGAGAAAAGGTGATATGTTATTGATGGAGCCAAAAGGCGATTTACAACACCTTGAATTCGAGATTCCTTCCCGCGGAATTATTGGTTTGAGAAATAATTTATTGACTGCAACTGCCGGAGAAGCCATTATGGCTCACCGCTTCAAAGCATTTGAACCATGGAGAGGACCTATTCCTCACCGTAATAACGGGGTGCTTATTTCGGGCGAAATGGGTACTGCTATTGCTTATTCTATTGACAAATTGCAGGACAGAGGAAACTTTTTTGTAGAAGCAGGCGACCCTATTTACACTGGGCAAATAATTGGCGAAAACAACCGCCAGGATGATATAGTGGTGAACATTACTAAAGAGAAAAAACTAAGTAACATGCGTGCTTCGGGTTCTGACGATAAAATGCGGATTATTCCTAAAATCAATTTTTCGCTGGAAGAAGCGATGGAGTACATTCAAATAGACGAATATGTGGAACTTACTCCAAAATCCATACGGATGCGTAAAGTGTTTTTGGACGAAAACGACAGAAAGAGAAACGAAAAGAAAATGGTGAGTCAATAGAGCTGTTTGTTGGTTTGTTGGTTTATTGGTTCTTTAGCCATATTATAATTATGTATAATCCCTGTTCTTTGATTAGAATGGGGATTTTTTGCTTTGGTGTTTGGTGTTATGGTTAGTATTTCTGTTGTATTGTGGTAATAAGTTTTTTTGTGGTTTAAATAAAGGTTGTTTTGGTGAGGATATAATATGTTTTGGGAAACTCAGATTTTCGTTCGGGAGCAATAAAGTTTCTGTTGGGGAGGGCAAACCTTGTTAACGGAGGTGTTTTTTTTTCGTTGGGGAGTGTAAAAAATGTTTTCCAGGGTATCAAACTTTTGTTGGGGAGCAATAAAGTTTGGTTGGGGAGCATAAAGTTTCCGTTCTATAGGGTATAAACTGGGTTGGAAAGCATAAAACTTTGGTTATAGGGCATATAAAATGTCTTCCAGATAAGAAAGGGGACTAACGGAAGTCTCAAAACCTGGTTTTTTACTTGTTTTTTCAATCTTGGCTGGTGTTTTCTGTTCTGTTTGTCAAGTTTTGGTGGGGGAAGTAATGGATTAACGTTTTTTGTAATAGCGAATTTTTTTTTGCGGTTTGGGGGAAAAGGGGGTAATTGGGGAATTGGAAGTTATGAAAATGCTGAAATAGATAAAACTTGCAGAAAGGGAAAAAAAACGGGCGTACTACACACTGACTGCCGGAGGCACACTTGGTTTGTAACCTGTGTGCTTGATAAAGCGAAGCGTTTGAAATAAAATTAATAATCGATGACCTGGTCTATCATGCCTTGTGGTATTTGGCGGAATTCATATTTCTGGGTTCTTAACTGGGGTTCAAAACCGGCATCTGTAATGGCTTCCTGTATTCCTTTGGCAGTAAACCGGTGAGGTGCTCCGGCAGCAGAGACGACATTTTCTTCAATCATAATGCTGCCGAAATCATTTGCCCCGGCATGAAGGCAAATTTTTGCCACTTCTTTGCCTACTGTTAGCCAGCTTGCTTGTATGTTTTTAATGTTGGGGAGCATAATGCGGCTCATGGCTATTATGCGGATGTATTCATCTCCGGTTACATTGTTTTTGATTCCTTTGTGTCTTTTTAACAAAGTGCCATCGTCCTGGAAGGGCCAGGGAATAAAGGCAAGGAAGCCATTGGCGTCTTTGGGTTTTTCGTTTTGCACTTGGCGTATCCAAACTAAATGCTCAAAACGTTCTTCAATGGTTTCTATGTGTCCGAACATCATGGTGGCGGAGGTGGTAATGTTTAGCTGGTGTGCAGCGCGCATTACATCGAGCCATTCGCGCCCACCGCATTTTCCTTTGGAGATTAGTCTGCGAACTCTGTCGTTTAATATTTCGGCACCGGCACCGGGCATGCTGTCCATTCCGGCATCTTTTAATGCTTTCAGTACTTCGGTATGTGTGCTCTTTTCAAGTTTTGTAATGTGGGCTACTTCGGGAGGTCCGAGGGTATGGAGTTTTAAATGGGGAAAAAGTTGTTTTAGTTGCTTAAATAAATCAACATAAAACTTTAGTCCCAAATCAGGATGGTGCCCCCCTTGTAATAGTAATTGGTCGCCACCATAATGAAAAGTTTCTTGAATTTTCTTTTTATAGGTTTCAATGTTGGTGATGTATGCTTGGTCATGTCCGGGAATACGATAGAAATTGCAAAACTTGCAGTTGGCAATACAGACATTGGTTGTATTGACATTGCGGTCTATCTGCCAGGTTACTTTTCCGTCCGGCTTCTGAATTTTTCTTAATTCGTTTGCCACCAACATCAATTCGGCAGTGGGCGCATTTTTAAATAAATATACTCCTTCTTCTATGGATAAGAATTCGAAGTTGAGTGCACGTTTTAATAATTCTTCTTTGTTCATTGTTTATTAATTCAATCCTTTATTAGTCAATCAACTTATTTACTACTTTTACAGCATCAAAAGTAGATATAATTATTTACTTAAAGGGCACAAACTATACCAAAGGCAAGTAACTATCTTGGCTTCTCATTAAAAATAAAATTTATGTTAGACGAAAAAATAATTGTTGGAATATCGCAGGGAGATATTAATGGTATTGGTTTGGAAGTAATCATTAAATCAATGCTCGACCCTACTCTATTTGAAATATGCACCCCTGTTGTTTTTGGTTCAAACAAAACAGCATCTTTTCACCGGAAAGCATTGGGCATTGAAGATTTCAGTTTCAACCCTATAAAAGAGGTGAGTGAAGCAAACGCTAAGCGTGCCAACATTATTAATGTGTATGAAGAAGAGGTGAACATTGAATTGGGTAAACAAACAATAGATGGCGGAAAGTATGCTTTGAAATCATTGGAAGCTGCGGCTTATGCTCTTGCCCAGGGAAAAGTAAATGTATTGGTTACTGCACCTATCAATAAAGAAAATATTCAATCTCCTGATTTTAATTTTCCCGGACATACCGAATATTTGGAAGATAAATTTGGTGACGGAAATAGCCTGATGTTATTGGTAAGCGATGTATTGCGGGTGGCGGTGGTTACCGGGCACATTCCTGTTACACAAGTTGCACAGGCATTGACCACCGAAAAGATAATACAGAAAATACAAACGCTGAACAAATCATTAAAAAATGATTTTAATATTCAAAAGCCGAAGATAGCAGTGCTTGGGTTGAATCCACATGCGGGTGACAATGGGGTGATAGGTGATGAAGAAAAAAATATTATTATTCCTGCCATTAATAAAGCAAAGGAAGAAGGAATGGCTGTTTGGGGTCCTTATCCTGCCGATGGTTTTTTCGGAAACGAAACGTACAAAAAATTTGATGCAGTATTAGCCATGTATCACGACCAGGGGCTGATTCCGTTCAAAACTATTGCATTTAATTCGGGTGTAAATTTTACTGCCGGATTACCAATTGTTCGTACTTCGCCCGACCATGGAACGGCTTACGACATTGCTGGAAAAAATAAAGCATCAGAGGAATCGTTCCGCACAGCTATTTATACCGCTATTGATATTTACAAAACCCGGAAAGAAAATAAGGACAATGCAGCAAACCCTCTAAAGATTAATTTTATTAGAAAAGAGAGAGATAAATAAACAGCCCCGATTAAGAAAATTAATCGGGGCTTTTTATTTTTTCACTTTTATAATTAATGCAGGGTAGCAGCAGTAGCTGCATATTCATCCGACAAAGAACCCGGGTCCAGTCTGTAAACTAATCCCAATCCCTTTTTATAATAAAACTTTGTTACAATATTTGTGGTGGAGGCAGGTCCGTTATATTCCGTTATTTCCAGCAAACCAGAATAAGTACAGGAAGCCGTGGTAATACTTGCAGACAAATTAGTTACTGTTTTATGATAAGCTACTCCTTGCAAATTCCAGTCTTGGTTTAAAACGGGAGCATTTGGTACTTCAAGATATGCCTGCGAATTATTATCATTAAAATTAATAATGTCGTGGGAAACCGAATCTTCTCTTAAATAATATGCCGAATTATACATTATGTGAGTAGCATCTGTTATGACTGCATATTTATGCCCCCCATAATTAGCATGCCCAGTAACCGTAAGGTGCGGACTCGATTGATTAACTCCAAAAATTTTGTACGAATAGGTCCATGTATCTGTTGAATCCAATGGATAATATGTCGTATGCCCGTTTCCATCACAAAGATAATTGGGCGAACCTACCGGATTTGGAGGTGCCGGAGCGGGGTCGTCAGTGCTTTTTTTACAACCATAATAACCAATAGTGCAAAGCACTGCCATTAAAATTAAAATTGTTTGCGTCTTTTTCATTTTGTAGTTATAATTAAATTAGTGTTAGTTTATACCACAAAAGTAAAGAATAAAATGTTATAAATTGGGTAATCATCAATTCTCACTCTTCAACTCCTTGCGCAATACTTTGCATATCTTAAATAAATAAAGTAATTTTGGATGATGTAATTAACGATTCAGGTTATAATGAAGAAACTTTACAAAAACATTTTTACTTTTCTCGTCTTCATTTCTATTATCCGCATTGGGTATTCACAGGGTGTAAAAACTTCTCATGCTGAAACAGACGTTAAGTTTACCGAAAACAAAAACCAGTGGGATAAAAAAATTCTTTATCGGGCACAGTTAGATGGAGGCGTTTTGTTTTTTCAAAAAAATTGTTTTACCTATAATTTTTACGATAAAGAAACCTTGCGTGATAATCACGTGCAGAATCCTAAAAAGAAAATTTCTGAAAAAGTGAAAGATATTCGTTCCCACGCTTTCCGAATGACTTTTGTTAATGCCCTTAAATCAGTTGCCGCATCCGCAAAAAAAATCACTCATGATTATTGCAATTTCTTTATCGGGAATGATAAAAGCAAATGGGCAGGCAATGCAAAAAACTTCAGGGAAATAAATTACAAAGGCCTATACTCGGGCATTGATATGCAGATAGAGGGTTTGGAGAATAGCATTAAATATAATTTTATAGTCTCACCTTCTGCTAACCCGAATGATATTCAATTATTTTATGAAGGGTTAGATAACATATCTATAGTAAACGGTGCGCTTATTTTAAAAACTTCTGTTAATGAAATGCAGGAGGAACGACCGTTTGCATATCAATTAATTAATGGAAAGAGAACGAGTATTAATTGTGAATTTGTTTTGGAAAACAATAAAGTTCATTTTGCTTTTCCTGAGGGGTACAACAAAACAGTAGAATTAATCATAGACCCTATTCTTGTTTTTGCATGCTCTTCCGGCTCCGCAGCCGACAACTTCGGAATGACAGCAACCTATGATGCGCAGGGAAATTTATATTCGGGGGGAACCTGCTTTGGGCAGGGATTTCCTACAACACTGGGTGCCTATGATGTTACTTATAACGGTGTAGTTGCTTCCGGAAGAACGGATGTGGTGATTACCAAATACGATTCATCGGGAACATTTTTACATTACTCTACCTATTTGGGCGGGGCACTGGGCACAGAAATAGTTACAAGTTTAATTGTGGACGGACAGGGTAATTTATTTTTATACGGAGCCACGGGCTCTGCTGATTTTCCGGTAACTGCAACTGCTTACGATACTTCTTTTAATGGCGGAACTTTTCTTACTTTTGTTGCAAACGGTACAACTTATAACAACGGTACTGATATCTATTTAGCAAAGCTAAATTCAACCGGCACTGCCTTGCTTGCTTCCACCTACATTGGAGGAAATCAGAATGACGGGGTTAATGACGACTTAAATTTTCTTCAATATAATTATGGTGACCAGTATCGAGGAGAAATTAATGTGGACGCTAATGGAAACATATATGTAGCAAGTTCTTCTCGCTCTTCCGATTTTCCAATTGTAAATGGATTTGATAACACCTTAGGGGGAACACAGGATGCGGTAGTGTTTAAAATGAACGCAAATTTAACACAACTAATTTGGAGCACCTTTTTGGGTGGTACCAATATGGATGCTGGATACGCAATCGCATTAGACGATTCGTTGAATGTTTATGTTGCCGGGGGAACACGCAGTAGTGATTTCCCTTCCACCCCGGGTACGTTACATACTGTTTATAATGGCGGCATGGCCGATGGGTATGTTACTAAAATTGATAAAAATGGAACCTCCATTTTGAATTCAACTTTCATAGGTACCAATTCATACGACCAATGCTATTTTGTTCAACTGGACCAAAGTTCTAATGTTTACATTGTCGGACAAACAGAAGGCGCAATGCCGGTTACAGCAGGTGTTTACAGCAACCCAAACAGCGGACAATTTATTTCGAAGTTGGATAAAACATTGAACACACTTATATTTTCCACTGTATTTGGCAATGGCAACGGAATGCCTAATATATCTCCTGCAGCTTTCCTGGTAGATGATTGCGAAAATATTTATGTAAGCGGTTGGGGAGGAAATATAATAACATCTGTTCCAACCAATGGAATGCCGCTTACCGGCAATGCTTTCCAGGCGAATACAGATGGGTATAATTTTTATTTGTTTGTTCTCACCTCTAATGCATCGTCATTATTTTATGCATCCTATTTTGGTGGAGGCGCGAGCAGAGAACATGTGGATGGCGGCACAAGCAGGTTTGATAAAAAGGGAATCGTATATCAATCGGTTTGTGCTGGTTGTGGCGGACATGATGATTTCCCTGTTACACCCGGCTCCTGGCCTTATACCTCGCAAAATTATATTCCTTATGATCCCAATAACCCATATCCTACAGGAATAAATATGAATACGCAAAATAATAATTGTAATAATGGAACTTTCAAATTCGACTTTCAGGTCCCTCCTGCTGCCGCATCTTTTACAACCAGTATTAATTCCGGTTGTTCTCCTTTTAGTGTAACATTCAATAATTTCAGTACTTCATGGCAAACTTATTTATGGAACTTTGGTAATGGCGATACATCAACAGTTATTTTTAATCCTACTATTACATATCTTACTCCGGGTAATTATTCGGTTTCTTTGTTTGTTCGCAACAACAATTGCCATGCAGCAGACACTGCCGTAACAAACATCACAGTATTTCCTCCTTTTGTTGCCGATTTTAATTTCATTACAACTCCTTGCAGTGATAATGTTTCATTTACCGATTCATCCTATACTGCTCCTACTTTCTGGCTTTGGGATTTTAATGATGCCGGAACTACATCAGCACAACAAAACCCTTCTCACACTTATCCTTCCGGTGGAACTTACAATGTCCAGCTTATTTCTCATAATGCAAATGGATGTGCCGACACTACAGTTATTCAACTCGATTTGGCAACACCTCTTGTTACCGTTAATCCAGGCACTTCCATTTGCACCGGGCTTTCAACCCAGTTAAATGCCACCGGAGGTTTTGCTTACAGTTGGACTCCTTCAGCGGGTTTAAACAGTACTTCCATTTCTAATCCAACTGCAAGTCCTGCTGTTACTACCACATATACCGTTACGATTATGTCCGTTACCACCCAAGGAGATACCTGCACATCCTCACTTTCCACAACAGTTTCAGTTTATACTCCATCTGCATTTCCACTTTCTGCTACTGCCAACAAGGATACCATCTTCCAGGGAAGCTCCACCATCCTTCATGCCTTTACAGATACTACATTAACAATCCTCTGGAGTCCCGCTACAGGTTTATCCAATCCAAATTCATTTAATCCAACCGCATCCCCAACCATAACTACCACTTATACCGTTACCATTATAGATTCTTCCGGTTGCCCAAAATCTTCAACCATAACCATATATGTTATCTCTATGAAATGCACATTAGATGATGCTTTCGTTCCCAATACATTTACACCAAATGGCGATGGGCAAAACGATATATTATATGTACGAAGCATAAGTCTTGCCCAAATTTATTTTGCCGTGTACGACCGGTGGGGCCAATTAGTTTTCGAAACCAATGATATTAAAACCGGATGGGATGGTATATACAAAGGCAATCCAGCAAACTCCGATGTGTTTGCCTGGTACTTAACCGCAAAATGTTTTAGTGGAGAAGAATTGAAAAAGAAAGGAAATGTTACCTTGATAAGATAAAACATTTCGACAATCTCAATATCACCCGGGTGCCCTGTCATCCTGAGCTTGTCGAAGGAGCGCTGGAATGCTACTCGATTATAAAGAATTATAATAACAATGAAATCAAATAAAATAAATACTATCATCCATAAAAAACACTTCGTAAGCCTTAGTGCCCTCAATGCCTTAGTGCTGATATTCTTTATTTTACCAGGCAAACTATTCTCTCAGGACATCCACCTCTCCCAATTCAACTCCTCCCCTCAAAACTTAAACCCTGCACAAACAGGCTTGTTTAATGGCGATTGGAGGTTTCTGGGAAACTACCGCAGCCAGTGGGCCGCCATACCTGTGCCTTACAAAACATTTTCTCTTTCTACCGACACACGATTAAAAACAAATCTCGCTACCGCCACCCCATCTCTCGGATTGCTTGTAAACAATGACAATTCCGGAACATCGCATTTAACAACCACACAAATTTATTTATCTGGAGCATTTATAAAAACACTAAACAAAGACTCCACACACTTTATTTCCATTGGCATACAACCCGGTGTAGTTACCAAAAGTTTTAATGCCAATGCTCTTACATTTGATAATCAATACGATGGTGACCGCTACAATTCAGCATTACCAAGCGGAGAAAATTTCACCAACACCCGCATTACTTATTTCGACATGGCTGGCGGACTTGCCTATCTATACAGAAAAAATCAGCGAATGAGATTAAATATTGGTATGTCTGTTTTACACTTAACTCAACCCAATCAAAAATTTTATGGCACCACCACCGACAAGTTAAAAATGAAAACCGCCCTTTCCGGACTTGCCGAATTTCCTGTTTCCGAAAACCTGGATATTATTCCAACTGTTTTATATCAACATCAGGGAAAGTATAACGAAACTGTTGCAGGAGGGTTCGCAAAATATTATCTCACCCCTGTCAATGGCATGCCCACAGCCATTTCCATCGGAGCATTTTACCGAATCAAAGATGCTTTTATTATTGCAGCAGGAGCAGATTACATGAATTTTAATGTCGCAGTAAGTTACGACATCAACACTTCCAAACTAATAGCTGCCACCAACCATCGCGGAGGTTTCGAAATCTCCATTATCTATATTTTCAAAAAGATAATTCCTTTTGTAGCAAAGAAAAGAATTTGTCCAATCTACATGTAGCACCCCCTCCGAACTCGCTCCTTCGCGAGTTTAAGAGTTTAATTTCTCTTTTTAGGTGAGTAAATGTTTCTCCGTTTTTGCAGTTTAATTTTTAAAAAAATATCTTTTTTACCTCTTCTTCCTCAACAAATCATTAATCTCCTTCAAATAACCCATCTCCCTTCTCAAAATCTCCATTTCTTTTGCCGTTTCCTTTTTATACCCTTCCAATTCAGCCGTTTTTTCCGCCAGCATTTTCTCACACCCCAACACCTCCTCCTCCGCTTTTTTCTTGTTTAACTCTTCCGAAAAAACCCCAAAAAAATCATAATCCAAAACCGCACTTATCATTTCCAACTGCTCCGTTTGAACAGATTTGTAAGAATAAAGCCGGTTAATACTACCGCTCACCATCCCCAATTTCTCCGCCAAATAACGCGTTCCCATCTTTTTCTCCGCAGCCACCCGGCTTATTATACTTCCAATATGTATTTCCATAATAAATTTTTCTTCAAAAGTAGCATTTTTTCAAACACAACCCCCCATTTAAATCCCAAATCGCTCAACAACAACCAAATGTAAAACACTTCTATCCCCAAACATGCAACTTGCGCACAAAAATACCCCCCTCGCACTCCCAATTCCCTTTCTCACACCCAGCAAAAAACCATTTACTCCCCCAAAAAGCCACCATACTCCCCCAAAAAGCCACCGTACTCCCCCAAAAAGCCACCGTACTCTCCCAAAACGCCAGTTTACTCTCCAATTACCATACTTTACTCTCCAATTACCATACCTTACTCTCCAATTACCATACTTTACTCTCCCAAAACGTCAGTTTACTCTCCCTTTACACCAGTATATACACAAATAATAAAAATTTACCTCCCTCCATAACCACCCCCCTTCGTTCTTTTTGGGCGTGCCCCCGATGAAGAATCGGGGTCGGGCTTTCCACTCCAATCTTTTTTGTCCCCCCCCCTATTGCAACACAACAAAAAAGGATTTCCGTTACAATCCCTCACGCTGCGCTTCCTGAATTTGGAAAAAGCTAAAGAAGTCGCACACAATCAAATCATTTTAAACCTTAACAATCATAAAAATCAGCCTTCCATCCCCTTCCCCATTTTTTCTTCGCAAAACATTCTCTCCTTAATAAACTTTACGAACTTTGTCAGAAATAAAAATCAATACATCTATGTCAAAGAATAAATTTCCGATTCTCCTTTCTTGGTTCTTGATTCTTGCATCCTGCATCTCTTTCAACTCTTCTCTCTTTGCCCAAAAAACAAAAACATTGCTCCAAAGCGGAGACAAAGCAATGAAAGAAAATGATTTTTTTGGCGCAACCATATATTACAACCGAGCCATCATGCAGGATTCATCAGACATTGACCTGCAGTACAAATATGCCGAAGCAAGCCGCCTCAATTATGATTATCCAATTGCCGACAGGTTTTACGCAAAGGTCTATAAAAAAGATGTACAAGGAAAACTCTATCCCCAGTGCGCCTTCTGGATAGCCTCCCTCAAAAAAAATCAAGGCAAATACAAAGAAGCAAAAAAAATGTTTGATAAATATGCAAAGAAAAATAAAAAAAAGAAAGATGATTACTTTGTAAAAAAAGCTATCCAGGAAGTAGCCGCCTGCGATTTAGCAGAAGTTTTGATGGCAAGCCCAGACAAATCAATAAAAATAATCCACCTCGACACAATGGTAAACAGTAAAGTTTCAGAGTATGCACCTGTCGAAGTAGATAGTGTTTTATATTTTTCTTCTTTGAGAGATAAAAAAGACAGAGACAAAAAACACAACGAAAGTTATAATAAAATATTTACTGCCGTTCAGGATTCTATCCGCTGGCACAAAGCAAAAGAACTGGACACTGTTTTTAATAAAGAAGGAATTCACAATGCAAACACTTCGTTTAACAATGATTTCACAAAGGTGTACATCACCCGTTGCGAGCAAAAAAACGCGCAGGATTTTATGTGTGAAATATATTCTTCCAATTTTAAAAACGGGCATTGGCAGCAATTAAAAAAACTTCCTTCTGAAATAAATATGAAGGGATATACCAATACACAGCCCGCAGTAGGATTTTTGGGAGATGAAGAAGTTCTGTTTTTTTCATCCAATCGTCCGGGTGGCGAAGGCAAAATGGATATTTGGTACAGTAAAATAAATAAAGACCGAACATACGGACAACCTGTCAATGCAGGCAAAAAAATAAATTCAATCGAAGATGAAATAACCCCCTACTATTGCAAACCCTGCCAGGATTTATTTTTTTCTTCTACATGGCATAAAGGTCTCGGTGGTTTCGATATTTTTAAAAGCGAATACAAAGATGAAGCATTTAGTGAGCCAAAAAATTTAGGCGTTCCCATTAACAGCAGCTACAACGATATTTATTTTACCATCAATTCAAAAAAAACAGCCGCATTTATTTCTTCCAATCGCACCGGTTCTTATTTCGAAGAAAAAGAAAGTTGCTGCAACGATATTTACACATTTAAAATTCCCAAAATCAACGAACCGCCTGTAAAGGTGGATAGCGCAAAAGTATTTGTTACCCAAATGAAATTGCTGGTTCCTCTTACTTTATATTTTCATAACGATGAGCCTGATAAAAAAACTACTGCAATTACTACCACGAAAAATTATAAAAAAACCTACGAAGATTATGTAGTAATGCGCGAACAATATAAAAAAGAATATAGCAAAGGAGCAAAAGATAAAGATTACGAAAGAGCAATAAATGATATTGATTTGTTTTTTGACGACAGTGTGGAAGCCGGGATTCAGGATTTGGAGCGGTTTGCCCTGTTACTGAAAAAAGTTTTAAGCGACAGCGAAAAAGTAACCATCACCATGAAAGGCTATTGCAGTCCTCTTGCATCAACCGATTATAATATTAATCTGGCAAAGAGAAGAATATCATCACTAAGAAATTATTTTATGCAATATGATAATGGAGTGTTTACAAGATATATAAATAATACAAATGCCAGAGAAGGAAGCATTACTTTTATGGATGAAGATATTGGAGAATTAAAAGCCCGCCCAAATGTAAGCGATGATTATTACGATACCAAGAATTCGATTTACAGTCCTGCTGCAGCGTTGGAGAGAAAGATTCAGATTATTGCGATTTCCAGTTTTTCAACTAATAAATAAAAAGTACAGGCATAAAAAAAACGAACCTCACATCCGATGAGATTCGTTTTTTACTTCACCTTACACCCCCTCTCCTTTGGAGAGGGGATTAAGGGGTGAGCTTTTACGGCTTAATAAAACCGTTTCTTATTGCTGCTGCTTTATCCGATATTGCCTTGAATTGTGCATCATCCAGTTTCATTGCAGTTGCATCAGCCGATTCGAAAGCAGCCTTCAAATCAGTTAAACTTTTCATCACTTCTCCTACCCCGGCATTTTCCGATTTTGAGTTATCAAGCAATTCCAATAAATTAGTAAGAGAAGTTTTTTGATTACCAATTTGGGTAACTATTCCATCATTTTTTGTAGCCGATGCCACACGGGTAGCAATGTACAACCCTTCTATCCATCCCCCGGCAACAATAAGAGAAGAAACTCCCGGTTGTCCGTTATCCACTAAATAATTATCCGCAGTCCAGAAGGATTGGGAAATAATTGTCATCAACGAATCTTTTTTATCCATATTGTTTTGAATACGGGTGGTAGTGTTTTCATCAAAAGCACCATTGATTCCTAAAGAGGAAGCAAGTGTGTTGGTGCATTTTAAATACAACAACGATTCCTGTGTTTGGTCGTACAAACTGATAAAACTCAAATCAGAACCATAGATTCCAAGGTTTATTGCTTTCGCTTTTACTGAAGAATACTTTGCAGCATTCTCCACCGGGTTCAAATACGAGGCATTGTATTTTGCGCCCGCATCTTTCAGCAATTTGGTTGTTTCCACCGGTTCAGGTATGGTTGCGAAAACCTTTTTTGCCTTAGAACTTTTTTCTTTATTAATAGTTTTGGTGGTATCCGCATTGGTTGTAACGTCTGATTTATCATTGCCAGGATGGTTACAAGCTACCAGAGCTACCGCAATTGTCATTGTTGACATCGCTTTTACAAGAGTTGTTTTGTTTTTGATGACTGTCATAATTTTTTAAGATTAATTATTTAGCGTCCAAATATAGTACATTATAATTATTTTAGCCCAAATTATTTTTTAATTAATTTGAACTATTGCTTTTTTCACTTTTCACAAATGTTGTTAAAAGCCTTTTATGTCCCCTTAATTTGTTGAAGTTCATTCACAATCTGTTAATTTTGTAAACTTAAAATAAATCATTAAAAATGAAAACTCGTTTTATCCTTTTCTTTATTGTTTTACTTTTTGTTCATTCAACAAATAGTGTTGCCCAACGATTCAAACCCGGATTAATTTTCGGAGCTGTTGCCAGCGATGTGGATGGAGTAGATTTAAAAGATAACGACAATGATTTTAACAAAGCCGGATTGACAGCAGGCGCATTATTAAAAACCAACCTTTCGGAAAAGAATTCGTTACAGTTCGAAATACTATACACTCAAAAAGGAAGCCTGCAAAAACCTGATTCGCTTGGTAACGGTTATTATAAACTGAATTTGAATTATGTGGAAATCCCATTAATGATTAAACATAAAATTGTATTTAATGTCAGAAAAAAACAAATTACCAATTTCTACATCGAAGCAGGACCATCCTATGGAAGACTAGTTCGGGTAAAGCAGGAAGGCACTTACGATTATGGAAGTGCTTATGCTAATAATTTCAAAAATGATGAGATTGCGATTAACTTAGGCGTTGGATGCAGAATAGTAAATAATCTTTATTTGAATGTAAGGTATTGTAATTCCATTATTCCGGTGGTTAAACAAAACACTACAATAAAAGGGAATGGGTTCTTTTGGGCGGAACTTAATAAAGGAGCTAACCTGGAATTTGCTTTTACATTGAGATATATTTTCAGCAATGAAAAAGAGAAAAACGAAATTACAGAGAAAGCGCCTGATTCAGCGAACTAACCGGTCATTGTATTTGATTTAAAGCCTACCATCTCGACCGCGGTTTTTACTATGCTGTCTGTATCAAAACCACATTCTTTATACAACTCCAATTGCTCACCATGTTCAATGTATTTATCCGGAATGCCAAGTCGTTTTACATTTGCCGAATAATTATTATCAGCCATAAATTCAATAACTGCGCTTCCCATTCCGCCCATTATACAGCCATCTTCCACTGTAACCACTTTGGTGTGTTTAGAAAATACTTCGTGCAACAACTCTTCATCTATTGGTTTTACAAAACGCATATCATAATGTGCTGCTTTAATCCCTTTTGCTTCCAGTTGCTTGCAAGCCGCTATTGCATAATTGCCGATATGTCCTATAGTTAAAATTGCAATGTCATCACCGTTTTGAATTCGTTGTCCTTTACCAATTGTAATTTTCTGAAATGGTTTTTTCCAGTCCGTCAATACTCCGTTTCCTCGCGGATAACGAATAGAGAATGGTCCTTTGTTTTCTTCCAGTTGTGCAGTGTACATTAAGTTTCTTAACTCTTCTTCATTCATCGGGGCAGAAACAATCATATTGGGGATACAACGGAAATAAGCCAAATCATAAGCTCCATGATGTGTTGGTCCGTCAGCACCTGCAAATCCCCCTCTGTCCAGGCAAAACACAACATGCAAATTTTGCAGTGCAACATCATGTATCACCTGATCGTAGGCTCGCTGCATAAACGAAGAATAAATATTACAGAACGGAACCAATCCTTGTGTTGCCAATCCTGCTGAAAAAGTTACCGCATGTTGTTCGGCAATACCAACATCAAAAGCTCTGTCTGGCATTGCCTTCATCATTATATTTAAAGAACAACCTGAAGGCATTGCGGGTGTAATTCCCATTATCTTTGAATTCTTTTCTGCTAATTCCACAATAGTATAACCAAACACATCCTGGTATTTTGGAGGTTGCGGTTCTTTCGGAACAATCTTGATTATTTCTCCTGTATCTTTATTAAACAAGCCCGGAGAGTGCCATACTGTTTGGTTTCCTTCTTCCGAAAATTTATAACCTTTTCCTTTTTGAGTTAAAATATGCAATATTTTTGGTCCGGGAATATCTTTTAAATCCTGCAATACTTTTGTCAATCGTTCCACATCATGCCCGTCAACAGGTCCGAAATAACGGAACTTTAATGATTCAAATAAATTACTTTGCTTCAGTAAAGATGATTTAATTCCGTTTTCAATTTTTGAAACAATATCTTGTGCGGTAGGTCCAAACTTGCTGATTTTGCCAAGCAAATTCCATACTTCATCTTTTACTTTATTATATGTATGTGATGTAGTAATGTCTGTTAAATATTCTTTTAATGCACCTACATTAGGGTCAATGCTCATGCAATTATCATTTAGCACCACAAGTAAATTAGAGTGTGCTATCCCTGCATGATTCAATGCTTCAAAAGCCATTCCGGCTGTCATGGCGCCATCGCCAATTACTGCAATGTGCTGACGGTCTTTTTCGCCTTTATAATGAGAAGCAACTGCCATTCCCAATGCCGCACCAATAGAAGTAGAAGAGTGTCCTACTCCAAATGTATCATATTCGCTTTCCGAACGCTTTGGGAAACCGCTGATACCTTTATAAACACGATTGGTCTCAAAGTTTTTTCTTCTGCCGGTCAATATTTTATGTCCATAAGCCTGGTGTCCCACATCCCAAACCAATTGGTCATAAGGGGTATTAAATACATAATGCAACGCAACGGTAAGTTCAACCACACCCAGACTCGCACCAAAGTGTCCGCCTTTTTTGGAGACGATGTCAATAATAAATTGACGCAATTCCTTACTCACTTCAGGAAGTTGTTCTTCTTTTAATTTGCGTAAATCACTCGGATATTCAATTTTATCGAGCAGTACACCGGCTTTAAATTCCATTTGGTTTTAAGAAAACTTATTAAATAAGTAACAAAGATAAAATTATTTATTGGATTGAAGGCTTGGTATTTAGAACTGACTATTAACATTAACAATAATTAGAGAATGCGTTCACTATTCAACTAGCACCTTTCCATCCATCTCCTTCGGAATTTCAATATCCATTATCTTTAAAATAGTGGGAGCAATATCTGCCAGCTTTCCTTCGTTCACTTTTTTATAATCCCTATCTATCAATATACAAGGCACCGGGTTAGTGGTATGCGCTGTGTTTGGGCTGCCATCAGGATTAATCATGTAATCAGCGTTGCCATGGTCAGCAATAATAATAAATGAATAACCGCTTTTCAAACCTGCTTCAATAACCCTTTTGGCACAGGCATCCACTGTTTCCACAGCCTTTGTTACGGCTTTGTAATCTCCCGTATGTCCTACCATATCTGCATTTGCAAAGTTCAGGCAAATAAAATCCGTTTCTCCTTTTTCCAGTTCGGGAACTATGGCATCGGTAACTTCTATTGCACTCATCTCCGGTTTTAAATCATAAGTAGCTACCTTTTGCGAAGGAATCATAATTCTCTTTTCCCCAATAAATTCTTTTTCTCTTCCTCCAGAAAAGAAGAAAGTAACATGAGGATACTTTTCTGTTTCTGCAATTCGTATTTGCGTTTTTCCTGCCTTTTCCATCACTTCACCAATTGTGTTTTTTAAATCATCTTTATCATACATCAAATGCACATTCTTAAAAGTGTGGTCGTAATTAGTCATCGTAACATAATACAAAGGCAATGTATTCATCCCTGGTTCCGGCATGTTTTGCTGGGTAAGCACAGTAGTTATTTCCCTGCACCGGTCGGTGCGGAAATTAAAACAAATCACCACATCATTTTCTTTTATCACCCCGATTGTATTGCCTGTATTATCAGTAGCCACAATAGGTTTAATAAATTCATCCGTTACATTTTCTTTATACGATTCTTCAATTGCATTTAAAATATTCTCCGTTTTTTTTCCTTCTCCTTTCACTAATAAATCATAAGCAAACTTTATTCGCTCCCAGCGTTTGTCCCTATCCATAGCATAATAACGCCCTATTACACTTGCAATTTTTCCTGTGGATGTTTTCAAATGAGTTTCAAGATTTTTCAAATATCCTAATCCGCTTTTAGGGTCGGTATCTCTGCCATCTGTAAACGCATGAACAAATACATTCTCCAAATTATTTGCTTTTGCCAAATCCAGTAAATAATGCAGATGCGCCTGTGATGAATGAACTCCTCCTTCGGAAACCAAGCCCATCAAGTGAACCGCCTTCTTGTTTTGTTTCGCATATTCAAATGCTTTTATTAAAGTAGGATTAGTGTCAATTGTTTTTTCTTTGATAGCTTTATTGATTAATGCCAAATCCTGGTAAACTATTCTTCCGGCACCTATATTAAGGTGCCCTACTTCACTGTTTCCCATTTGTCCATCGGGCAAACCAACATTATCTCCTGAAGTACGCAAGGTACTGTGAGGATAATTTTTAAATAAACTATCTACAAACGGGGTGTTTGCATTGGCTATTGCATCCGACTTGGAACCATCTCCGATTCCCCAGCCATCTAAAATAATTAACATTGCTTTTTTCATATATACAGATAACTAATTATTACGAATTTACTAATCATGACCTTTGTTTCGCAACCTCCAAAAGGGCTTTAAGCCAGTTCGGAGGAATTAAACACTACTTCAAATATACTTCCTTTCGGTAAATTGTTTTTTACTGTCACTACTCCATTATGTTGTTTCACTAAATAATTTACAATAAACAAACCGAGCCCTGTGCCCTTTGTTTTACGCGTTTCCTCGCTACCTACCCTATAGAACTTTTGAAAAATGTTTTTCTTTTCTTCTTCCGAAATTCCCACTCCTTCATCTGTCACGGATAAAATTATTTTATTGCTATGTTTTTTTAAACCTAAAGTAATAGTTGAATTATGCGCAGAATATTTCACAGCATTCTCGAACAAATTTAAAATAATGGAAGGAAAACTTGTTCTGTCTATTTTCATAAATATATTCGGTTCAATATTCAACACTACTTTTTGCTTATAGTTAAACGATTCGATGGTCTGATTCATTCCTTCGGTAATATATTCCGATAAATTATATTCTTCCTTGTGAGTAGTAAACACATTGTTTTCAATCTTTGCAGCCAGTAAGATGTTTTCCACCAGGTTATTTAATCTATCCGTATCACTAATTGCATTTGCTAAAATTTCTTTTTGTTTCTCTCGGTCCAACTCATGTTTTTGCAAGGTTTGCAATTGCAGTTTTGCAGAAGCAATAGGAGATTTTAATTCGTGAGAAACAGAGAGAAGGAAGTTTTTTTGCAGATGTGCAAGTGCAGTTTCTTTCTTAAACGTTTTCCTGATTTGAATAATACCCAGAATTAAAAGCCCGATGAACACTGTGCCTTCGCCAGCAATCATAATCCATTTACTATGAAGTTTTGAGTTTAGCTCATTGCCCTTCGTTATGATATCCGTTGGTGAATCGTGCTTTAATAAATTGACTTCCGATTTTAAAATATAAATTTCTTTGTTTTGATTCACCATCAGGTAACTCCACCAACCAAATTGCAGCAGCACATAGACAACCAGCACATTAAACCAAAACAAAGGGCGCGACTTTTTAGTAGTATTTAACATGGGTGCAAAGTTATATAAATTCAGTGTGTCAAACATTTCTTATTTTTGTGCCACCTCTTCCCTTCATCCTCCTCCACAAGAAAGGGGCAGATGGTGAGAAACATAAACAAAATAAGATATACTAATTAAGTCATACACAGGCTCACCTCCCCTTTGTGAAAGGGAGATGGGGTCTTACCAAATGAAACACATTCTCTTTATAACTTTTCTTTTCCTTACGCTATGCGGTTGTAAGAAAAAAGGAGTGGATGTAGATTATACCGTCTTAGATGTTCATTCGGATGTGAATATTCAAAAACTTATTTTCCTGGATGACAACGTGGGATATGCCTGTGGCGGAAAGAAAACGGAAACAGGAGTTATATACAAAACCTCTGATGCAGGTAATTCGTGGACAAAACAATATGCCAACAATAGTGAATGCGTGTATGATATTAAATTTGCAAACGACACTATTGGCTATGCCTGTGGCGAAAATTTATTGTTACTCAAAACAATGGATGGTGGCAATCATTGGATGGCACAAACTCCTAACCAGCCTATACAGGGATATAGCGGCACACTGCATTCCATTTATTGTGTGGATGCAAACACTGCTTACGCGGCTGGTGGCGCCAATTTTTCGGTAGGCATAACTTACAAAACCTATAACGGTGGTGCCGAATGGATTTACAATACCTTCGACCATGAGTTGCGCAGCGTTTGGTTTACTACTAAATATACCGGGTTTTATGCCGGTTACGGAACCATTTTTGAAACAACAGACAGTGCCAACAGTTTTCAACCATTAAACAGCAAAGACGATTTTTTTACTTCTCTCTTTTTTACCGACACCCGAACTGCCTTTGCCTGTGGCTATAATGGAGGGATTTATAAAACTACCGATGCTGGAAACAGTTGGAGCGAAGAAATAAATAACAACACCGACATCGTTCGCAACCGTCATTTTAATAACATTCAATTTTCAAATGCCAACACAGGTTATGCTGTTGGAAACACAGGTTTAATAGTATTTACTGACAATGCCGGAAACGACTGGAACACTATCACAAAACTAAGTACTGATAATTATTATTCTGTTTGTATTCGTGGAAATAAAATATTTGTTTCTTCCCAGGGAGGTAAGATTTACAGGCTGAACAGGTAGAGCATCTCCCCAGCCTTCTCCACAAGCGATATTAAAACAAAAACGAAAGAAGGAATTAATAGTTAAGATTATATTGTCCGGTAACACCGGGAGAATAAACAACGGAATCTCTGAAACTGTTTGTTACTCCATTTTTGGTTACTGTCCAATTATATTTAACTAGCAAGGGGCTGCATCCTGATACACTAAAAGTCGATGTCGTATCTATTGATGAGCCAACAAGAAAAGTTGGATATGAATGTGGTAGCCAATAAGAATAATCCGGGTCCACATTATTAGGTTCTGTAATGTTTATATGGATACTGTCATTATTATTATACGGACTTGTGTTTTTAATAACCAAATTGACTTGAGCATTATTACTTGCGCTAACTAAAGAAAAATTAATCTCCATATATTTACTTCTAATAATATAATTATTATTACTAAAACACAAATAAGTAAAAGGGCATTGGGATAGCTCAATCCAATAATCTTTTTTTTCTTTATAATATTTAAATTCATAATTACCTTCTGAATCAGTATAGGCAATTCCTATCTGTTTTCTTTTGGTCGCATATTTGTCTCCTCCCCATAATTCCACTACAATATCTTTCATCGGTAATCCGGTACACTGGTCTGTACACTTTCCAAACACTTTTGAATTTTTAATCCACCAATTTTCTTTATTGCAGGAAATAGAAATAATAATCACAAAACAAAAACATATATGAATTAGCTTTTTCATTTGTCAAATTTAATGAATATTAGTTTCATTTATCAAAACAAAAAAAGCTCCTAAAAATTAACCACAAAGTTCACAAAGAAAAACTTACACAGAGAACACAGAGTTTTCTCATTGTGTACTTTGTGTAAAACCTTTGTGTTCTTTGTGGTTAAATAAAAGAAACAAAAAAAGCCCTGCATTTCTGCAAAGCTTTTTAGAAATTAGTATTTAGTATTTAGTATTTAGTATTTAATAAATTTACCTTGGCACTACAACAGGTGCAGGGCTTGCCACTGGCGAAAGTCCATTGGTATTAAAATTTGCTATTACCGAATTTATTTTTTCCGCTTTATGTAAATTTTTAATAAGTGCTTTGCTGGTTGTTTCCACGTCCACCAAAATAATGGTTCCATCAGGTGCTGTTATTTTTAATTGTGTATCTCCGCTTTTTACCACTGTTACTCCTTCTTTTGTATACGTACATATTATACCACCCATTGCAAGTTTATCAGGATTTCTGCTTAAAAACATTTCACCAACATTATCTGAAAACAAATATTTAACATCTGAAGGTATGGAAGGTGCTCCTATTCGGGCAGTATTATCGCTGGTGCCACGAATGCCAGCTAATTCAACAATAGCCCCGTCTCCGTCCGAAATTAAATCTACATAATTATAATTTTCCTCCATCCACAGCTCACATGTCGTTTTCAAATCGGTATAGTTAGTCATATCAATTGTACTTTTATTCCGTTTGTTATAGGCATTGAATAAAGCGGTAGTTTTTGTTCCCATTGCCCCTCCATTGTGCGGAATATCCGGAAATGTTGTTGCATTGGTGGTAATGAAATCAGAATGTGTACCCAGGTACGATGGCTGTTCAATTTCTTTTAATCCCGCATATTCGCTGAGACATTTAATATTAGTTCTGCTCATAATGTATTGTTTTGTGTTAGTTATTAATTAGTATAAATTATTTCACTATTAACCGACTAAAAAATAATTGAAGAGAAAACATCCTGGTGATGCTTGGTTTTGCTATAAATAAATTTTCCGACTAAAACATACCCCCTACTT
>JANYDQ010000257.1 GCA_025363555.1 Bacteroidota bacterium
AGAAGTAAAAAGGAGATTGATTTTTTCATTTCAAAAATTTAAAAATGTAATTAAATTAAAAAAACGTGGCAAAAAATGCACACGTTAATTTATTCGTCTGCGGAGAGGGCGGGATTCGAACCCGCGATACCCTTGCGAGTATACAAACTTTCCAGGCTTGCTCATTCGGCCACTCTGACACCTCTCCGTTTTTATTGGGTTGCAAATGTAGGTAAATAATTGAAAATGGATAATGAATAATTGCGAATTGGAGTTTTGAAATTTTATTTTTAGTATCTTTGTTGCACAAATAATAATAGAACAATGACATACATAACCATTGATACAACCGAAAAGCAAGCATTGCAGTTTTTAGAATATGTTAAAACCTTACCTTTTGTAACGGTGCATAAGGGACCCAACCCGGCTACATTGAAGGCAATGGACGATGTAAAAAAAGGCAGAACAAAAAAACACAAAAGTTCGAAAGACCTGGTTTCTTTTCTAAACAAATAATTATTTTGTTTGCTCTCCACACTACCAAGCAATTTGAGAAGGATTACAAATTGTGCAAAAAAAGAGGTTTGGATATGGGTTTAATCAACAACACTTTCAAGCTTTTTGAAGAAACGGGGGTTTTACCTCCCAAGTACAAAACTCACAAACTAAAAGGTAATTATATAAATCACCTGGAATGTCACATTCAGCCCGATTGGCTGCTGATATGGTTTTGTGATTCAGAAAAAAAAGAAATTCATCTTATCAGAACAGGCACCCATAGTGATTTGTTTTAGTAATTTTTACTCCACCACTATTTTCCTGTTCTCTACCTCCTGCTTCTCATTTTCCACCCTCACAAAATAAATTCCCTTAGCCATGTTTGTTAAATTAATTTCTGCTTTCGGATTTTTTATTTCGGATTGATAAATACATTGCCCCATAACATTCATTATTTTTATTTTTGATAATTTGGCGGAAGTGCTTTCTATGTTTAGCTTAGTTGTTGCCGGATTTGGATATACTGAAATATCTGCTGCGTTAGTATGCTCGTTTATGCCGTTGTTAAAAGGTATTGCAAAGCATGGATTGCCGGGAGAAGCGGGAACTGTGTCTGTAGTAAAATTCCATTGAGTAGGTAAATGGGATATATCAATTGTAGTATCATTATTGCTATAACACTCCAGCTTGGTTAAACTTTCGAAAGGTATCACTTCAATCAAACCCATATTACAACCTATATTTTCATACCAAATTGAATTTATAAACCAACCACCTGTTGAAGAAATCAAATTAACTTTCAAGACGCTATAATATCTGTTACTTAAAAGAAAAGAATCTTTAGCCGTTATATAAGCTTTGACAGTATCCATAACATTGAAACTTAAATCACTTGCAGCAACATTATAAATTGTATCACCAACATTTGCAGAAAAATCATACATTAAATATTCATGAAATGGAAACGCTGCTTGCGATAAACCAATACCATAAAGTTTGTGATTATCTGAACGAATACCCAAAATATACTGCCCGTATCCATCTTTTATTTTTTTATATGTCACGAAATTTATTGTGGTATCAGGATTTAAAGAATCTAAGGTAAGATATGTAAACCACGAACTATTGGTCATTTCAGTTGTGCTAACCAACCATGTAGTATGATTAAAATTCCAGGTTGCCTGGGCTTTTAGGTTGAGATGCTGAAACAAGTTCAGCATGACGAACACCAAAACAACAATCGCTTTTTTCATTTCATTTATTATTTAATACTACGAAAGTAAGTATTAAAATGCTAAATCATAAAAACTAAATTCTAAAACCTGGTTTTGGAGATACCTCCGTATAAATTTTATTAACAAAAAACTAACATTTTCGCTCCCAGCGAAAATCAGGGATAGGATTTCACAAATTGCAGCAAAAAAATGAAATATTTGTTTTTAGAATCGAATAAGGTATTAGGTAAAAATCTTACCTACTATATAGATAAAACAGGGATAAGCAGGGAAAAGTTAGCAAAAGTAAGTGTTGTAAGCAGAAGTTATATTTCGGAAATTGAAAAAGGTAAGAAAGACCCAAAATTTAGTATTTTAAGCAAACTGGCAACTGCCATGGGAATAAGTACTGGCGAATTATGCGACAATAGTAAATATACAGATGGAAACAATGTAGCAGACTTAGATGTGAAGTATATAAAAAGCAATCCGAAAAGTAAAATAGATAATGAGGGGTTGAATAATAAAGGGGAGGAATAAAAGTTTACCAGTTCTTTAAATAGTAAAAAGTAAAAAGCATGATTTCCCTTAAACACGGGAGCTGCTCACTTAAATGGGGGAGCTACTCCCTTGAGCACGGCTCGGCTCACTTAAACAAGGGAACAGTTCATTTAAACACGGGAGCTGCTCACTTAAACGGGGGAGCCTCTCACTTAAACAAGTGAGCAACTCCCGTGAGCGCGGCTCGACTCACTTAAACAAGGGAGCCATTCGCTTAAACGGGGGAACAGCTCTCTTAAACAGGGGAGTGAGCGTTAAAAACAAGTAAAGTAATTAAATACCAATAAGTTAACTAAATATAAACAATTAAAAACAAAACAAAATGGCAACAGCAAATTTTCCGGACAAACAAGAAGACAAAAACAATTATTTCGTTGCCGCCCGCGCCAGGATAGGCACAGAGCAGGTAAGATTAAGTATTTCGGCAGGTAACAAAACCGCAATTGATAACCTGATGGACAATGCCAACGGGTGGATTGACATAAATACAAAACATGCTTCCACAACCGGCAACACCAGTACGGTTCAGGCAAGGTTTATCGAATTAATAGGGCTGATGGAAGCACAGTTAACGCTCATTTATAAGGATATTCCCACATCGGCATTAAATTCTGCCGATTACACTGTTTTTCATTTTAATGCCGGCACCAGCAGTCATGCTCATATAATAGCTCAAAGAACTCCGGGAAATTTAACCATTGAGGACAATCATCATTTAGGGCATAAACTAAGAATCAAAAATCCGCTAACACCCGAAAGCGATTCGATGCCTCATGGCAATCATGCCAAAATATGGTGGGCTGTTATGCCCGCTAAGGTGGCTAATGCCGATATAAAATGGGACTCTAATCCACAAGTAGCAACTACTCGTTTTTATTCTCAAAGTTTTACTGACGCCCAGGTGGGGCAGTTTGCAGCATATAAAACCTGTTATGAAAATAAACAGGGCGAACAGGGCGACCCAAGTGAAGTGATTTGGGTGCCTATCTGGTAATTAAAGCCGTTGGTGGTGTTTTCACCGCCAACTCAAAATAAAAAAAATCCTGCTCTTGAAAAAAGGGCAGGATTTTTTTTATTTACCCAACTTCTTTTTAGGGTTTCGGCTGGTATGAAAAACAGTTAGAATATTTACCTGATTTTCCTTTTGTTTTACTTCAAAAACTATTACAAAAGGAAATTTTTTAACTACGGCTTCTCTTAATTGAAACTTTTTGACGGGAAATAAAAGCGGGTTAGTACTTATTCTGTTTATTGTATTTTCAATTTCATCAACAAATTCCTGTCCTAATTCAATCATCGCATCTTCATACCATTCAACGGAATCTAAATATTCTTTTTCGGCTTTCGGATGAAAAATAATGGTGTAATTATTTTTCATTTTTCAGAAGTGATTTCGCTTTTTTTTGTACGTTTTGCCAGTTATTACCTTTCGCTTTTTTTGTTTCCATTTCGCGCGAACGCTGTTGCATTTCTTTCACAAACTCATTTGTCCAGATGTCGTGTTTTTGATTAATCTCATCTTCAACAATAGTGAAAAGAGCTTTTATTTTTTTTTCATCTGCAAATCGTATGTATTCCTGCAAACTTTTCCGGATTAACAATGTTGTCATAATTTTATTTTATTTTGTACAAAATTATTAAAATCTTCTTTAACTGTTCACTTTTTTCCATTCTCAATTATTTTTCTACATTTGTGCCAATGAATATCACAAAACGAATTACCGCTTTTTTTCTGCTCTCCATTTTTTTGTTTAACACAATGGGGTATTTCGTGGCGTTCAAAATCAGTCAGTACCAAATAAAATCAACCCTTGTTTCAGAAATAAAATCAGGAATAATTACCCAAGAAGAAACAATTATTACCATTAATAAAAACGAATTATCGAAAATAAACTGGCAGGAAAACGGCAGGGAAATGGTGTATAACAATAAACGATACGATGTAGTAAAAAGCAAAGAAAATAAAACTTCCCTTACTTATTATTGTATAAACGACAAACAGGAAGAAACCTTGTTTACCGATTTGGATACTCATATTAATACACATATTATTTCTACCAAACCATTAAAAAACAATTCTCAAAAGAGTTTGGAAAATGATGTGGTAAAAATCTTTTGTACCAATAAACAACAACAAAATTTTATTCTTTCAGAAAACAAAATTTCTTTTTTACCAATCAAAGAAAATTACGTTTCCGAATACATTAAAACAAATTCACCTCCTCCCGAGTTTGTTTAATTTCCACTAATTACCATTTAAAAAGACCTCACCCCTTTATCCCCTCCCCTTAAAAAAAGGGGAGGGGGTAGCTGGTGAGTTTCATAAAACAAAAAATTAAATAAATACTTCACACCCCGTCACCCCTCCCCTTTTTTCAAGGGGAGGGGCAGGGGGTGAGGTCTAAACATTCAAAAATGAAAAAACATATACTTTACATATTATTCACCGCATTTATATTAAATGCAAAAGCCCAAAACGAATTAACCGGAACGGTAAAAGATTCCACCAGCAACTCTGCATTACCCGGAGTAAATCTTTATATCCCTGATTTAAAAATAGGAGCTATTTCTAAAGAAGACGGAAGTTTTACTATTCACAATATCCCGAACGGAACATTTTTGATGCAGGTAACTGCAGTTGGCTATCTCACTTTTGTAGTAGAAATAAACGGAAAAGAGAAAACCATTATGAATATCAAAATGGCAAAATCATCCATAGAATTAAAAGAAGTAATAGTAACCGGTGTGTCGTCTGCCACCGAAGCCCAAAGCAGTCCGCAATCGATAGATGTGGTTACTCACGATGATTTTGTGCAAAACAGTTCATCCAATTTAATTGATGCCATTTCACTTGCCCCTTCGGTAAATGCAATGACCCTTGGACCCGAAATTTCAAAACCATTTATTCGCGGATTGGGATATAATCGCGTGGTTACGGTCAATGACGGGGTTCGGCAGGAAGGGCAGCAATGGTTTGATGAGTTTGGCGAAGAGATAGACGAGTATTCGGTGGACAGGGTAGAAATCTTAAAAGGACCTACTGCCTTGAGTTACGGCTCCGATGCTTTTGCAGGAGTTATCAATATGCTGTCTGCGCCCACATTGCCCGAAGGGACGATAAAAGGAAACGTGCTTGCCAATTATCAAACTAATAATGGTTTGTTTGGTGAGTCGTTTAATGTGGGTGGAAATCAAAAAGGATTTGTCTGGGATTTGCGTTACAGCAATAAAATGGCACATTGTTATCAGAATAAATACGATGGATATGTTACCAATTCAGGTTATTCCGAAAGCAATGTAAAAGCAATGGTGGGCATCAACCGCAAATGGGGCTATTCACACCTTACCATTTCCGATTTTGATATGAAGCTCGGAATTATAGAAGGAGCAAGAGATTCGGCAACGGGAAAATTTCTGACTCACTTTCATGGCTTCGGAAACACGGACAGTATGGGCATTACACCACAAGCAGATTTTACGAAGTATTCTAATTTCCCGGTTATTCATCAGCACGTTCGGCATTACAAAGCAGTGCTCGATAACAGCTTTGCACTCGGCAGCGGGCGTTTGGGATTGCGTTTGGGCTTTCAGCAAAATTATCGGCAGGAAGCAAACGATATAACTAAAACAGATTCTATCAGTGGCGGATACAACAATTATTTTTTCCTTCAAACAATTAATTATGATTTGAGATACACATTGCCCGAAAAAAATCATTTCGAATTAGCCGTTGGTGTAAACGGTATGAAACAAAATTCGGAAGACCGCGGAATTGTGTTTGTAATTCCCGAATACAACATTTTCGACATTGGAGGATTTGTAACTGCAAAAAAAGAATTTAAGAAATTAGCCATCAGCGGTGGTTTGCGTTACGATATGCGAACCACCAAAGTAAAAGAAATGTGGGTGAATTCCGCAAACGGCAAGCGCATTTCCGGTCCGGTTGATTCTACCTCCTACCAACAGTTCACACCAAGTAATTCTTCTTTTTCCGGCTTATCAGGCAGTTTAGGTTTGGCATATGATTTTAATGAAAATGTGTATGGCAAATTAAATTTCTCTCGTGGCTATCGCGCTCCAAGTATTCCTGAAAGTGGTTCAAATGGAATACACGATGGAACCCCTTTCTATGAAATGGGCGACCCGAAACTGAAATCGGAAAACAGTTTGCAGGTGGATGCTACCTTTGGAGTAAATACCGAAGATTTTACATTGGAAGCAGACGCGTTTTACAATCAAATCAACAATTATATTTTCCCTGAAAAGCTGGCAAACTGGAACAACAGTTCAGATTCCATGCGAACAGATGTGGCTGCAGGTTTTGGTGGTCCCGTTTTTAAATACGTTCAGGGCAATGCCATACTCACCGGTGGCGAAGCCATTTTTAATGTTCACCCTCATACTATAAAAGGGGTACATTGGAACAACTCTTTCGGAATGGTAAATGCAAAACAATTGAACCAGCCCGATTCGTCAAAATATCTGCCTTACACACCACCTTATAAATATCATTCCGAATTAAAATTGGTAATGGTAAAATCAGGAGACTTTTTGAAAAACGCATTTATCAAATTCAGCATGGATTATTATTTCGAACAAAACAAAGTGTTTTATAAATTCGGAAACGAAACCATTACGCCTGAATACACTTTATTTAATGTGGGCATCGGCACCGACTTCTGCTGCAAAAAAGGAGGAACCGCATGTACCCTCGTAATTTCTGTAAACAATATTGCCGATGTGGCTTACCAAAGCAGCATGAACCGGCTTAAATATACCGACACCAATAATGTAACCGGCAGAGTGGGCGTTTATAATATGGGACGAAACGTGAGTGTGAAACTCATTATTCCTATTGATATTAAAAAAAGCAAATAGAAAATAATGTACCCTTTACAGGTTTTTAAAACCTGTAAAGAGCTTTAATAATGTCTTTTTTGAAAGAAAAAGACGTTTTTTTTGTTCAAAAACCGAAAAATAAAAAAAATCTCACTCGCCAAAACGACCGCTTAAGTCCCCAAACCTACCATCCAAGTCCCCAAACCTACCATTCGCCAAATTTGTTTTATTTTGTGTTTGTTTTATTGTTAGTTTTGCATCACAAAAAAATAATTTTAAAAAATATTACTATGAAAGCCAAATGCTACAAACTAATTTTAATGAGCGCATTGTTTTTTATTGCCCTGTCGGCAAACCTAAAAGCGCAAACTATTACACCTTGCGGAACGGATGAAAAGCTACGCGAAATGTTGCTCAAATACCCCGATTTGCAAAAACAAATGGATGATTATAACAAGGAACTGGAACTTGCCATAAAAAGCGGACAAAGCGCAAAGTCGCTTATACACGACCCTGTTGTTTATATTCCGGTAGTGTTTCACATTATTCACACCAACGGACCTGAAAACATCCCTGATGCAAATATTTATGCTGAAATAGATACCCTTAATAAAAATTGGTCAAAATTAAATGCCGATACTTCTTACATTGTAAAAAATTCTCCATTTGATACATTAGCGTCAGATATGAAAATCCGGTTTCGGTTGGCAAAATTAGACCCGAACGGAAATTGTACTAGCGGAATAGACCGTATTTACTCACACTTAACCCACAATGCAGATGATGCCTCTAAATTAAACCAATGGCCAAGAGACAAATATTTGAATATATGGGTAATTCACGATTTCAGACCTTCCACTTCGGGCGGCCAGGCTGCTGCTTATGCATTTTTACCTGCGGGAGCCCAGTTCTATCCACAAGGTGATGGCGTAATTTCGCTATATGACTATGTAAGTAGTTTATCCCCAAGTACTGTTAGCCACTCAAAAACAATAGTACACGAAATAGGTCATTATTTTAATTTGGACCACGTTTGGGGTAATGGCGATATTTATAGCGCCACCAGTCCGTGCGGAAATGATGGAGTGGACGATACCCCTTTAACAAAAGGACACTTGGGTTGCGGTATAGCTAACCAAATTCCTGTGTGTACAAAACAATTCACCAGTCAGTGGCTTTATAATTTTTCAGCAGTAACCCCTTTTAGCGCCACCACCGACCCTACTGTTGTTCCTGTTAACGATACACTTCTTCGCACCTCATTTACTGCCCATGGAGTTTCTGCAAATCCGGTTGATACTTCCTATTTCACTTTTACCAAGTGGGCAGGAGGTTCAAACAATGGAGATTCATTAGCCTCCTTTACCGGTTCCATTGACACTTCCAAATATTACGAAGTAACTTTTACACCTGGATATTCCTTCTCTACTGTTTTCAAAACTATTAGTTTTAATGTAAAAAGAGATACTGCCGGCGCACGGACTTTTGTGGTTCGTTCTTCTGCTAACAATTATTCAACTAATCTTCCAGCCAGCATTAGTCCTGCTAATGCTGCTCTTGATGTGGTAACTGCAACAAACGAATTTTATTTTAAAAATGATACCTCTTTTAATACCCAAACAGGTTGCAGAATAAATTTCCCGGTTAATACTATAGATTTTACAAATGTAAAAACACCGCTAACATTCCGGTTCTATGCTTGGAATGCTGAAGACTCTACAGGAACCTTCGGTATTGATAATGTAAAATTTGTAGATACCACCGGATTAATTGAAAATTATCAAAATTTTATGGATTACTCCTATTGCCCGCCAAATGGACAAATTATGTTTACCCATGGTCAGGAGCAAAGAGCAAGAGCGACACTATTATCAAGTGTTTCTTATAGAAATCATTTATGGATAAATTCTAATTTACAAGCTACGGGCACAGATGGTGGCACTTACTCAATATGTGTTCCAAAACCGGATTTTTATTCTAATAAACAAAGCGTTTGTGCAGGCGGAACGGTATCTTTTTATACCAACATTACCAACATCAGCACTACTTCTGCTTATACAAAAAGATGGCATTTTATTGGGTCGAGCGGTAACCCATTTGTTACCACAAATGTTACCGCTGCTAACTCTGCTACTCAAAATACAGCGCCACAAAACGTAACTTATGTCACAGCGGGAGACTATCCTGTAACGCTCACCATAATTAACACTTCGGGTACAGATTCCATTACCAAAACTTCTTTTGTTCATGTATCTCCGGGTTGGCCTCAATACAATGGTGCTGCAACAGAAAGTTTTGAAGGTTCAAGTTACTGGAATTGGATTATGAATAATTATGATAATAATCCTCATGCCTGGTCTATTGTAAATTCTACCGGCTACACCGGTTCTCATAGTATAGCAATGAATGGTTATGGAAATTATCACGATGATATTGACGATTTCATTACTCCCGGATTTAATTTATTTGGTATGACTGGTGCCACATTTAGTTTCCGTTGCGCAGCTGCTTCTACTGCTTTAACAGCAGCCGACTTAAACGACCAGTTGAAAGTATATAAATCTACCGATTGCGGTGCAACGTGGCAACCTATTCCTGGTTTGTCATTAACAGGGGCTTCTCTAAGTAATAATGGATACAAACCAACAGGATTCCAGCCCAATACTCAAAGCCAATGGGCATTGCACTCCTACACCATTCCTTCCACTATGGCGTTAGGCAATGTTCGTTTTAAATTTGAATACACAACAGGTACTGCAAGTAATAATATATTTATTGACGATATTAACATAAACGGAACTGTTGGTATTATCGAAAATTCTATTGACGATGCAAATGTGAATGTATATCCAAACCCTACCAATGAGTCATCTACTATTTATTACCATTTGAATTCAAAAGGAAACGTTAAAATAGAATTGTTTGATTTAATTGGCAAAAAAGTAACGGAGATAAATAATAAAAATGAAGGCGAAGGAGATTATACAACTACTATTTCAAAGCAAGACAATAATCTAACCAACGGAATTTACTTTATTAAATTTTCCATTGATGGCAAATCAGTAACAAGAAAAATAGTTTTTACAAATTAATTTATTCAGTTAACACAAAAAAAGAACCCCGCAATTTGGCGGGGTTTTTTGTTAACGAAGATTAATTATTTTTATTGAAATTGTTTTTGTGGAAAAATATTTTTACTTTTGATGAACTTTAAAATGAAAAACGTATTAAAAATTTTCCTGCTTGTTGTTCTGCTAAATATCGCTGCCAAAGCCACCGCAGGGAATAACGGGATATTAAATCCGGGTACTCCTGCCGATAATGGAAATAACCACGATTCAACCATTGGAATAAAAAGTAACATTATTATATTCCAAATTATAACCACACCTGCTCTTCCTGCAAACAATTCAAACGGCAGTTTAAAAAAAGCCGGGAAAGCTGCACGCACCTCTTACTCTCATACTTCATTAGATTCTATTCTTTATAAAAACAAAGGAATTTAAAAGTTAAGGAAAAATTATCTCAATAAAAAAACAATCCACCCGAAAAAGTTAATTTTCGGGTGGATTTGTTTTTACTTGCGTACCCAGTGCCGGACAAAACAGGCATTTTTCTACAATCCAATAAAACAAGGGCTTTTATACTACTGTAAAGCGTTAGGCGGGAAACGCTCAATGTTTAATTGTGTATATTAATGTATTTTTATGTAATATTGCCGTCACAAAAAAATCACAAATTCATGGTAATAAAACCAGTTCTTAATCCTAATAAGTACAAATCGAAAGATGGTACCTATCCTATTTATATCCGTGCAAATGTAAATAATAAACGGACACTGATACCTGTTGGAGTAAAAATTAAACCTTCCGAATGGGATGAAAAGAATGGAAGGGTAAAGAATAGGGTTAATGCTGTTGACATCAATATGAAGATAATCGAAATGTGTAATGCTATCGAAAGGAATCATTTGTCAGGCGGTGTTATTGAAACAGGAAACAAAGAGGACTTTTATTGGTGGTTTCAAAAGCGAATTGATTATTCGAAAGAGAAACATTCCCTTTACAACTATAAGCGATTGTGTTCAGTGATGAATAAGCTAAAGGAATTTGCACCAGTACTGCCTATAAAAAAAATAGACTCCCAGTTCGTTCAGGACCTGGAACTGCACCTAACAAAACAGGGATTGCATATTAATTACATTTCCGATATTTTACTTCGGATAAAATTCATTTATAAACTCATTGTTGATTCCGGGAGGGTAGAATATCACAAGAACCCATTCCTGAATTATAAGCTCACGTTCAAACGAACCGAGAAGAAAAGAAATACATTGGAAGAAATACTGCAGCTGGAGGAGTATAATTTCTCTAAGTTCCCAACTCCACAGCTCGCGGTTGATATGTTCCTGTTTTCTTTTTACTGTGCCGGTATTCGGTTTGGTGATTTGTGCCGGATTAAATTTTCAATGATTCAGGATGGCAGGTTGAAATACACCATGCACAAAAGTAACAACGAGCGAAACATTAAGCTGATGCCGCAGGCACTAAAGATTGTTGAGCGTTACCGGAAGAAAAACAAAGAGTTTCTTTTTGATACAAAAGTGGATTGGTCCCAGGAAGATTATAGTATTGGAGTGCGAAATTCATTCTACAGAAAGAACCTCCATTGGGCGTGTGAACGCGCTGAGGTATCGAAGGTAGGTTATCATAGTGCCAGAAATAGCTTTGCGGATTACGCCCATAAAAAAGGCATTGATATTTATTCCATCAAAGAGCTTCTGGGACATTCTAAAATTTCAACCACAGAAATTTATATGAAAGCGTTTCACGAAGAGGAAACAGACAAAGCGATGGATACTCTTTTTGGACAAATAAAGTCCAAAAAATAAAGAAGCCTCACATTTCTGCAAGGCTTCTTTCTTGTGAATTTACAAATACTACGCTTGAGCAGTATCGGCTGATGCTTCAACAGCAGTAAAAACTGCAAACACATCTGTTCCTGATTGAAACACCCCTTCAGGGGTTACAACTGTTAGGTTGTTGCATGAACCGTCAGAACAAATTAATGTTGCTGTGTCTTTTCCTTCAACGGAATCAACTTCGCTCACGTGGAATTGAATTTTTAAATCTTTCATTTTATTTTTTATTTTGCTTGCCTACTTTGTCAGGGTGTCGGCTTTCCTGTTTATTGTTTATTCGGCAAAAAGTAAGTCAAGGGCAATACCTTTTTCAACAACCTTTTCCCACAATTTATTTTTAATTTTCTGTGATGCCCCTCCTCCAGGATGATTCCTATGCTTCTTTTGAGCATGGAGATATTCTCTCACTGCAATTTTTAACTCCTCATATTTTTGTTCTGTTGTCATTAGTTTTTACTCGAAAAGAAAAAATATTTTACAGCCAGTGCAGTTTCCGAAACAGCAACCGCCCATCCGGTGAATATCCAAAAGTTCTTTTTTCTATTTTGAACCTTTTCCATTTTGGAAATAGTTGAAATTTTAACATTTAAATCTTTAATTGTTGTGTCCTTCCTGTTGCTTATTTGATTGCAAAGTCCGAGTTGTAACTCTTTACCAGCAATTTTGTTTTCTAAAATAGAATTATCACGCTTGCAGGTATCGAGTTGAGAAACAACAATCGGGTAGTTATGATAATCTGAAAGTAGTCCAATGTTATCAACTAATTGTAACGAATCTACTTTTTTGTTCCTGATGGAATCGGATAGGGATTTAATAATGGCAACATAAGCGTTTCTTTGTTGACTTG
>JANYDQ010000290.1 GCA_025363555.1 Bacteroidota bacterium
ATCCATAGCTAACAATATGAGTGCATCTATTGTTCCGGCACTCGAATACTTCCTTACTCCAAAACTAGGAATAAGAACAGATTGGGGAGATTTATATTATATCCATTCCATAACAAAAAACACAACTTTTGACAACAATAATAAACAAGTCAATAACAATTATGGTTTAAGTTTAAACCTATCCACTTTCTCATTAGGAATGTATTATTATTTCTAAAAGCTTAGCCAAATAAAACATCTGCAATCAAATTTATTAAACAATAAAAGCAGACGTGTTTTTTTGAAACACAATATTATTTAATATGAAAAAATTATTTTTTTTGTCGTTTGTCATTTTACAAAGCTGCAACTCATTTCACAACCTTAAATTAAAAAAAGAATTTAAGGCAGAAAAAAATACACTTTGGGCAAACGACAAAAAAAATAATTTATACTACATCAAAATAAATTATACCAAGAACGAAGGAGGGGTAGAATTATGGAAAAAATATAAAGAATATTTAACAGGCAAAGACACAACATTTATTTTAAAACAATTTGGAAAACCAAATTTCAATAACAGAAGTAAAAGAAAATACGAATATTATGTAACCACCGAATGTGAAAGTTTATTTAATCCGAACATTCCCGAACCAGCCAATTATAGTTGCACTTATGTAGAAATTACATTGGATGAAAAATACAAACTAAAAGCAATAACCTACGAGCATTTAAGTGCCCAAACGCAAAACTGAAATTCATCAACACTATACCCCGTTCACCTTTCCCCTCTACCCTACTCTCTTCTGCAAATCATCAGCGGAACAATTATTAGATATAATGAAGTTTTCATAGTCTTGTTTTTTTGTAAAAGTAGTGGCTGCTCTTTTCGCTTGTTTCAAATTTATGTTGAGCGGTTTATTATAAATTTGAAAGGAATTAGAGTAGGATGAATATCTCTTGAGAATTTCATGGCTATATTGACAATAAACAAAATAAATAAAACGGAATTATAAACCAAAAAACTTACCTTTTCAAAAAATAAAAAACAATGAAATCTTCAGCATTAAACCAACTAAATAATAAGCTAAAGACATTCCTGATATTTTTTTGAAAGACATCATTTTACCTTGATTTCATTTCTTCCGGGTCGAATGCCAATGATTGGGCAATAGGTTTATTTGAAAAGGATTTCAGACTTATTGCAAAAGTATAACCATCTGCTTTTCCAACTAACCACCAATAAAGAGTTTTGTCCTCCCTCCAGGCTATTGTCTTTCAGAAAATGTGTGGTTTCAAAACAAACTTCATTAATTAGCACTTTCAATACTAATATTCTTATTCTTACTCACCTTTATTGATAACAGGGCGCTAAACGATTACTAATTTATTGGCACGGCAAATATCAGAAATGCAGAGGGTTTCTTTTCTTTAACATTCCTTCACAAATACAACCCCCTCCCAACTGAAAAATAATAGTATTTTTGTAGCCCATTAAAAAAACCAAACTTGAACAAAGCCCAAATTAAAGAGGTAAAAACTCTATTATCAACACCCAAAAAAATTGTAATTGTTACCCATTGGTCGCCAGACGGTGATGCAATGGGTTCCTCATTAGGATTGTATAATTACCTCATCCAGGACAAACATAATGTAACGGTTATTACTCCAAACGATTACCCGGCTTTTTTGAACTGGCTGCCCGGAAACAAGAAAGTAATAGATTTTTCTAAGAATGCCAAAGTAACTAAGCCTTTGCTTGCAAAAGCAGACATGATATTTTGCCTTGATTTTAATTCATTGAAAAGAATTAATATTTTGGGCGATGAAGTAGGGAAATCGAAAGCCATTAAATTTATTATTGACCACCATCTTCAACCCGAAGATTTTGCAAAATATATGCTGCACAGCGTTGAAGCATGTTCTGCCTGCGAACTGGTTTTTGATTTTATTAATTTGATGGGCGATGGTAAAAAAATAAATTCGAATATTGCCAATTGTCTTTACACAGGTATGATGACAGATACCGGCTCGTTTCGTTTTCCTTCTACCACCGAACGAACACATGTAATAGTAGCTGCATTAATAAAAGCAGGGGCTGATAACTCGGAAATACATAACCGCATTTATGATGATAATACTGAAGGCAGATTGCGTTTGCTGGGCTATTGTTTGTCAGAAAAATTAACCGTGCTGAAAGAATACAACACTGCTTTTTTCAGTTTACGGGCTGATGAGTTGAAACGCTTTAATTATAAAAAAGGAGATACCGAAGGGATTGTAAATTATGCTCTTTCGATTGAAGGAATTTGTTTTGCAGCTTTTTTTGTAGAAAGAGATGATGCTGTAAAAACTTCGTTTCGGTCGAAGGGAACTTTTGATGTAAATCTTTTTGCACGCAAAAATTTTAATGGAGGCGGGCATGCTCATGCGGCAGGGGGACAAAGCGATTTATCTTTGGATGAAGCTGTGATTAAATTTGTGTCTTTTTTGCCGGAATATAAAAAGGAGTTGAATAAGAAGAGGTAGGGGTTGCGTTTTTTGTGAAGTGTAAGCGTATTTTTTTGTTACACAGAGGGAAGCCGAGAAGACACAGAGTTGCACAGAGAAAAGGAATTTAAAAGAGAAATTAAGAGAAAAGTTTTTTTGTTACACAGAGGAAGCCGAGAAGACAAAGAGTTGCACAGAGAAAAGGAATTTAAAAGAGAAAATAAGAGAATTATTAAAGAAAACTATAAATTAAAACTCTGTGATTCTCTGTGTCTTCTCTACTTATTTCTCTGTGTAACAAAAAAATGTACTAAATATGGAGATAAATTTAATAACAGAAAAAATAATAGGTTGTGCAATAGAAGTTCACAAAATTCTCGGCCCAGGTTTACTTGAATCTGCTTATCAGGAATGCTTGTATTTTGAGTTATTAAATCAGGGATTAAAAGTACAGCAACAAAAAGCGGTACCAATAATTTATAAAAGTATTAAATTGGAATGTGGTTATCGAATGGATTTATTGGTAGAGGATACAGTAATTGTTGAATTAAAGTCAATAGAGCAGTTTAACTCCGTTCATGAAGCACAAATGTTAACTTACTTAAAATTTTCAGAAAAAAGAATAGGATTGATAATTAACTTTAATGTTGCTTTATTAAAACATGGAATTAAAAGATACATGATTTAAAAACTCTGTGGTTCTGCTTATTTCTCTGTGTAACAAAAAGATTTTTTTATGCTTAATTTAAAAATGTATTTATTATTAATTGCAGGCTCAACAAGCTTGATTACAGCCTGCAACCAAAATAATACGAACCATATTAAACCGGTGAACATACAAAGCCAGGCATTTAAGGAAAAACTGATAGATGCAAACAAAATGTATGTGAAACAGGAAAGTGATGAAATTGACCGGTATGTGGAACACCACAACTGGAAAATGACCACTACCGGAACAGGATTGCGATACATGATAACCAAAAAAGGAACAGGGGCGCAGGCAGAGGAAGCTAAACGGGCAAAAGTGAATTATAAAATAAGTTTGCTGGACGGCACTCTTTGTTATTCTTCCGATTCTAACGGAGCCAAAGAGTTTTTGATAGGACAGGATAATGTGGAAAGCGGTTTGCACGAAGGAATAAAATACCTTCACGTTGGCGATAAAGCAACCATGATACTTCCCTCCTACCTTGCTCACGGCTTGGTGGGAGATGAAAGTAAAATTCCGCCTCATGCTTCTGTTTTGTATGAATTAGAATTATTGTCGTTAAGATAACACCTCACCCCTTAATCTCCTCTCCAAAAGAGAGGAGGCGATAGGTGAGAAACTTGAAAGAAAAATAAAATTATAACTAAAATTTAAGAACATACTTCACACTACGTCACCCTTCTCCTTTCTTCAAAGAGAGGGGTTGGGGGTGAGGTCTAAATAAAAAACATACTCATACTACATCTCTCATTTAAGGAGAGAGTTGGACATGAGGTATTACAAATGAATAAAAAACACATTATCTATTTACTTTTAATCACTTTAGTTTTCTCTTCGTGCTGGAGAAAGTCGAAGTACAAGGGATATACCCTTACCGAATCGGGGTTGTATTACAAACTCCAGGTAATAGGGGAAGGCAAACGGAAACCACAGCCGGGCGAATATCTGCAACTGATTATTACTTATAAAACGGAAAAAGATTCGGTGTTTTTGGATAGTTATTCTAATAACGAAACGGGCAAGGTAATTCTTCCTTTTCAGCATTCATCGTTTGAAGGCAGTTTTGAAGAAGGACTAACAACGATGAACGATGGAGACAGTGTTTCTTTTATTGTGAATGCAGATTCGTTGTTCAAAAAGTTTTTTAAAGCCAATTTACCTTTGTTTCTGCCTTCGGGAAGCGTGGTGAAAATGGATGTGAAACTGCACCGCATATTAACCGCTGCCCAATACCAGGAGGAGTTAAAAGATTTTGAGCAGATGGTGGAAGACCGCGACATAGAAGAGCACCGCAAACTGCAAAACTACCTGGATACCTGCCGTACTTCTTTTTATCCGCTCAATAACGGGATGTTTTATTTGCCCATTAAACAAGGCGTGGGCGATAATGCCGAAAGCGGAAATACAATAAAAATAAATTACAAAGGATATTTTTTGAACGGCAAAATATTTGAATCTACTTATGACCGCAAACAGCCGCTGGAAATGATAGTGGGCACACAGGGGCAAATTATAAGCGGACTGGAAGCCGGGATAAGATTAATGAACGAAGGGGCGAAAACAAAATTTATTATACCTTCGCAACTTGCTTTTGGAGAAACAGGGTCTTCTACCGGTATTGTGTCTCCCTATACTACAGTGGTGTACGAAATAGAACTGGTTAGTTTAACTAAATAAAATAATGAAATATCAAATTCTTAATTCTAACTAAAAATAATTACAATCAATACAATAAATAAACAATTCACTAAATAAATAAAACAACAATTAAAAACAATGAACATGTCGATTACAAAAACAATTAAAACAGCAGCCTTAGCGGTTGTGGTGTCAGCAGTAGCTCTTACATCGTGCAACAAATCGCCTTACCCGGGATATGATGCTAATCCGAACGGAGTTTATTCAAAATTTTACAAACACGATGCCAACGGGGTAATGCCCAAAGACAGTGATTTGGTAAGATTAGTGATGTCGTACAAAAACAGTAAAGATTCTGTGTTATTTGATTCGAAAGGAAAAAACAACCCTTCCGGCAAAAATTACATTGAATTTCCGTTAATGAAATCTACTTTTCATGGTAGTTTCGAAGATGCCGTGTCCATGATGGCTGTGGGCGACAGTGCCAGTTTTATGATTTCGGCCGACTCGGTGTACTTAAAAACATTTAAGGCAAAAGAACTTCCTAACTATGTGGTAAAGGGCTCCATGCTTACCTTTAACGCTAAACTGGAAAAAATAACCGGTAAAGAAGAAGTGAAAGCCGAGAAGAAAAAGAAAATGGCTGAGCGCGATAAAATGATGGCTGACAAGAAAGCGGCTGAAGCTACTGATTATGCAAAGTACCTGGATGTTAACAAAATTACCACTAAACCTACTGCAAGCGGTTTAATTTACATTGAAAAAACAAAAGGAAAAGGAGCGCATCCTAAAAAAGGAGATAACGTGAAAGTGAAATATACCGGCAGATTATTGAACGGTACTGTGTTTGATACTTCTGACAAGGATGAAGCCACGAAAGCAAACATTTTTGATGCTAAAAGACCTTACGACCCTATTGATTTTCCTTTAGGTGTTGGGCAGGTTATTCCGGGTTGGGACGAAGGCATTATGCTGATGAGCCCCGGTGCTAAAGGTCAATTAATTCTTCCTTCGGCTTTAGGGTATGGCGAACAAGGTGGCGGACCTATTCCCCCGTTTTCTCCATTGGTGTTTGATGTGGAATTAGTAAGTTTTACAGCCGGAAAACCAGCTGCTGTGCCTCCGGGAACTCCCGCAGGAAAATAAATTTAATTTTAAAATTAATTATCCTACCCCTGCCAAGGTTCTAAAACCTGGCAGGGGTAATTGGTAAAATAAATTAATAAAAAAATGAAAAAAGCAATCTTCTTAATAATGGCAATAACAGCAACCACTGCCAATGCCCAGGAATTGAAAGTAAAAAGCGAAAAAGTGAAACATCCTAAAACCATTACCACCCCATCGGGCCTGGAATATACCATTACCGAAAAAGGAAATGGTAAAAAAGCCGAAAACGGTGATAAAATAACGGTGAATTACACCGGCAAATTAACTAACGATACAGTGTTCGACAGTTCTATCCCTCGCGGGCAGCCTTTTGAATTTAAACTGGGCGCAGGGCAGGTAATAAAAGGATGGGACGAAGCTTTTGCACTTTTGCAGGAAGGCGACAAAGCTACCATTAAACTTCCGTCCACTATAGCTTATGGCGAAAAAGCGATGGGTAAAATACCGGCAAATGCTACTCTTATTTTTGATATTGAATTATTGAAAGTTACCCAAGGGCTAAAACAATGGAGCGCCAAAGGCAAAGAAAAAGATACCATTACCACTAAATCGGGATTAAAATACATTATGTACGAAAAACATCCTGATGCTCCTTTGTGTGCTGGTGCTAAAGTAACGGTGCATTACAGCGGTTTTTTCAGAGATGGAAAAATGTTCGACTCGTCTGTAGAACGCGGAAAACCATTTGCAGGACTTAAAGTAGGTGCCGGACAAGTGATACCAGGCTGGGACGAAGGGTTGGCTTTGCTTCACAAAGGCGAAAAAGCAAAATTGATTATCCCTTATGCCCTGGCGTATGGTGATGCTGGTCGCCCACCGGTGATACCTGCCAAGTCTGATTTAATATTTGATGTGGAAATAGTGGATGTGCAGGCTGCCGTGGCTCCTGCGCAATACAACATTGCAGGGCTTACCCCTCAAACTACTGCTTCGGGCATAAAATATTATACCATTAACAAAAGCAGCAACCCCATAAAAGCAGAAGCCGGAAAGGTGGTGAAAGTACATTATTCGGGTTACCTGGCAGATGGCAAAATGTTCGATTCGTCTGTAGAAAGAGGAGAACCTATTGAGTTTCCGCTTGGGCAAGGACAGGTGATTCCGGGCTGGGAAGAAGGCATAGCGTTGATGAATATTGGTGATAAATTACGACTGGTGATACCTTATTTCCTGGCTTACGGTGAGCAAGGTCGTCCGCCACAAATACCTGCCAAAGCAGATTTAACTTTTGATGTGGAACTAATAGATGTGCATGATGGTGCTCCTGATCAGGGAGGTGGTCATTAATCAGCACCTTTTGTCATTAAAAAAGAGGAATAACTTTCGTTATTCCTCTTTTTTTTGCTGCTGCGAGCGGGAGGACAAAAAAGATTGGAGTGAAAGCCCGCCCCCCGATTCTTCATCGGGAGGCACACCCAAAATAACCTCCTCAGCAAGACGGAAACAATTACCTTATTTCATTTTTTAAAGCATATTCCATTAAGGCTGCCGCACCTGCCGAAATGCCCAGTATTTCAGCAATTTTTCTTCTTCTCTTATTCACTGCTCCTATAGAAAGGAAAACAAAAGGGGCTATATCTTTGCTTTTCATTTGCTTCTTCACTATTAAATCAATAATTTGAGAATCCTTTTCATCTAAATGAAGGCTGCCCCACTTGTTTCTCTTTTTGCGAGACAATATGGTTTCTGCCATCAGTCTAAAAGTATCAAGGTTAAAGAAAAATTCGTTTTTCATTAGTTGATAAATAACTTCTGTCAACAGTTGCATCTCATCCATTTTATAAATAATTGCATTTGCCCCATTTTCTACCAGCGAAATAATAACGGGCGAAGAATCGTTTGGCGTAAACACAATAATTTTCATTTTAGGAGTTTTTTCACGAATGTGTTTTATGCAGTCGAAAATTACCGGCACCCGCTGGTCAAGCGCCAGTATAACCATATCTGGAAGGGTTGTTTCGAACTTCGGGGTGAGTTGTTCAGCTCCCGAAGCTTCGCTGATTACTTCTATCCCGGGTAATTCGTTCAGATGGTTTATTAATAATTTTCTACCAATCATGTTGTCGTTGATAACCGAAATTTTGATTTTCTGTTCCATTGTTTTTATACATTAAGATTAATAATAGCGAGGATGCTGAAACAAATGTAAGAGATTTATTAATACACAAACAAACTATTTTAGGTAAACACCACCTTACACCCGCTCAAAACGCCATTTTTATCTCTAAAACCCTTGTATTTATTGAAGTGGTGGTAGCACTACCACTTCTTCTAAGGGAATCCCTTAGCTAAAAAAGTGGTAGCCCCTACCACCCACAAGTGGTAATGGTGTTACCTTATATGTAAACTGCCTGGTTTACTTTTGCGCTGTTAAAATTAATTAACACCCTTATATAATAGATGCAATAGGTAAAACAAAACAACATGCAACAGGGACTTACCCTCCCGAAGCCGGAAAAAAGAACGCTGCCACCGACCCTAAATAAACGAGCAAGCAATGAAAAAAATAATAATCGAAAAAACTTATCAATATGAAAAAAATAATAATGGTACTGGGAGGACGAAAAAACAGAGTCTTCTATGTACAAGCTGTAAAACACGGGCGATACCGTAATACAGAATTTGTTCTGATGGCAACAGTTTTGCCCGTTCACGTTGTTCAGGGGGTTATAAAATACCCCACAGGCGGCATGTTAAAAATATTGGACCATGCAAGGGGAATAGCTACCAGTTGTACTACCAACATCTGGGTGACCATTCCGGGAGCTGACATTACTATTGTAAGCACAGCTATTACGGCTTATGGAAGCGCAACGGCTGGCAACCGCCCGGGCAAAAAAACAGCCATGACACAGGCTATTGAATCAAAACTGCTGGCACCCTTTCAGGTTGCTGCCAATGCTGACCCTATAAACAGCCTTGCCATTCTGCAAAGTGGAGGGTTTCATGTAAAACAGCAGGCTATTCGTCAAATTCAGCAGTTTGAAGTAAAAGAGGGTTTATCCGCAGGTATGGTTGAAATTCAAACTGCCGGAGGTCCGAAAACAAAAAATCATCTTCATAATTGGTTCAGTTCAAGGGACGGAATTAAGTTTGATTGGGAAAAATCAACCAATTCGGCAAATACCCAATTAGGTCCTTATCCAAGCGGTGTAAAAATGCATTTCCAAACCGAGTTAAGTGTGCTGGATGTGCTTCAGGGTTTAAGCCAGATAATTGACATCAGGATTAAGTAATATGAAAACTGCAAATTGGATGAAAAAAGAATATTTTGGTTTCAGCGGAACTCATTTTGGTTCCAGCGGGACTTCTTTTGGTTCCAGCGGGACTTCTTTTGGTCTCAACGGGACTTCTTTTGGTTCCAGCGGGACTT
>JANYDQ010000291.1 GCA_025363555.1 Bacteroidota bacterium
TGCTTGTCATTCCGAACGAAGTGAGGAATCTCTTTTTATTAATTAATTTTTTGTCGGTTTGTAGTGATATTATTACATTCATCTCCCATTTTTTAGCCTCCGAAGGCAATAAAATCAAGTGTTTTAAATTTAATTAGCCAAAAAAAGCGGGCTACTGGTGTAACCCGCCTTTTTCTGAAAAAGAAAATTTAATTATAAACTTCCTCTTCCACTTTGACCGCTTTGACCGCCTTGACCGCCTTGACCGCCTTTACCGCCTTTACCGCTTTGTCCGCTTCCGTTTTGTCCGCCCTGGCTTCCTGATTTGCCAGAACCACTTCCTGAATTAGAACCTCCGGAAGTAGAACTTCCTGAATTAGAACCTCCGGAAGTAGAGCTTCCGCCTGTGTTCGATTTGCTTCCGCTGGAAGAGGAACCTGAACTGTTTTTTTGGTCGTTACCCTGACCTGCTGTTGGATTGTTTGGATCTGTTTCTTTTTTAGAAGCACCATCTCCTACTTTTGACTTGCCATCAGGTTGCTGATTGCGTAAGTCGTTTTGATTTTTTTCCATACTGTTTTTTGTTTTTTAAATTAAACTTAATTATTTACGGGTGCAAAGGTGGGGAAGTTTTAAAAAGTACATGTTATATCTTTCTTTAAAAAGGTTACATTATTTCATGGTGGTAAAATTTAATTCGGATAATCTATTTCATAAAAGCAGGGAAGAGCAAAGAAAGAATAGGGGGTAAGCAATCAGCTTATTTGTTTTCCTCTTTGATGGCTTTAGCTATTTGTTCATTAATAGGTAAAGTAAAATAAAAAACTGGAGCCTTCGCCTTCCACACTTTCCACCCATATTTCTCCCCCATTTTTTTCTAAAAAACCTTTTACCAGCAGCAACCCTATGCCGGCTCCTTTGTTTTCTTTCCGCACTTCAGAAAGACGGTGCATTTGTGGGGTAAAAATTTGATCCTGTATTTCTTTGCTCATGCCGCTGCCGTTATCTTTTATTTCCACTATTATTTTGTCTTCTTTCTTTTTAGCCGAAATACTAATATTCCCTCCTGCTTTGGTATGTTTGAGGGCATTGCTCACAATGTTTTGAATAACAGACAGCAGCATTTTGCCATCGGCATACACACTGGTGTTTTCTTCTATTTCATAGGTGAAGGTTAATGGTATTGAGCGCTGCGGTGTCCTTCAGTTTATCAATCACTTTTCTTACATATTCCACCAGTTTCCAGTTTGGATGGGGTAAATGTTTGGGCAGCATATTTCACTCTTGCCCATTCCAGCAGGTAATCCAGCATTTGCCAGCTCTTCTTTGGCGGTGTGAAGCATACTTACCAGTTCTTTTACCTGTTCGGGTTTCATGGTGTCGTATTTTTCTTCCAGTTTTTTGGCGCCCGAAATGATGGAAGCAAGAGGGCTTCGCAAATCCTAAAAAGCCACTTCCTATTTTTTCCGAAAAGAAAGCTATGTTTTGCAAATATTTCCCTTTTTTCTCTAAAAATAAGGGAAATGCAACTTAAACTTCCCTATATTTTTCCAAAAATTTCCCAAATTTTTCCAAAATTTCCCAAATTTATACCAAAATTTCCCAAATTTTGCTACAATGTTCCTTTCTTTTGCTCTTCATTTGCTTTCTTTTTCAAATAGTAAGGAACAAAAAGGAAAAAAGTTCCTTAGTCTGTAAAAACACTTTTCTGACGCCCCATTTTTTTGCCCGGCTAATCGGTTTTTATCCTGGCTTTCTGCCCCTTTGTCCATTGTGGGTATTGAGTTCTTCCAGTTCGGCAAGATATTTAGCCGCGGCTTCTTCTGTTTTTTTTATTTCGGTGAGGTCGCGGAGTATTTTTACATACCCCATTTTTTCGCCTTTGAGCCCTGTTAAGGGAAATACCAAGCCTGATGCAAAAAAACGAGATTTGTCTTTTTTAACGTGCCAGCGGTTGTCAGTTGCTCTGCCTTCTTTATTGGCAGTTTCTATTTCCCGTTTCGGAACTCCTTCTTTTTTGTCTTCTTCTGAAAAAATGATACTGAAATGCCTGCCTACTATATCGCGGGTTTCGTAACCAAATATTTTGGCAGAGCCCGAACTCCAGCTATTGATTATTAGATGCTCGTCCATGGTAAATATGGAATAATCTTCCAAACTGTCAATTACTTGGCTGTAAAACTCAGCTGTGGGAACATACCAGTTCAGCAGTTTTTTGTCAGGGGTTGTTTCATTTTTCATGGGGTTGGGTTTTGTTTAAATTATTACAATACAAAGGTGGGGCTTTTCGGGTTGGCAAGTGTTATTGAATTAGGGGAAATAGTTACATAATTAGGTTTTATTTCATTCTCAAAAAAAGTTGAAAAATTTTCTGGAAATGAATTTATTAATTTACTACGTTTGCCCCCTGGAAAATACATGGTACCATTCTTGTATTTATCCTCTCCATGAAATCACTATTATATGCCGAAGACGACCAGGACGATTTGTTGTTATTTAAAGAAGCTCTTGCTGAAATAAATCATCCTACTTTTTTAACCTGGGTTGCAAACGGAGCAGAACTAATGGAGTTGCTGAACCAACCTATGGAACTCGATATACTTTTTGTGGATGTACACATGCCCCGCAAAGACGGGCTGCAATGTGTGAAAGAAATAAGAGCTAACCCCAGGTTAAAAAATATGACTATTGTTGCTTTTTCCACCACAGCGGACCGCCTTACCGTGAACGCCATGCACGAGGCGGGTGCTAACCTGTATATTTTGAAACCTAGCGATTTCAGGCAATGGAAAGTGGTGATTGAAAAAGCTATTTTGATGAATTACCAGAATTATCAGCCGCCTGTGAAGATTACTGATTTTTTGATTTCGTAAAATTCCAGACAAACTAACTGACCACCTCACTTTTGTCAACTCACCACCTCACCCAGGTCAACTAACCACCTTAACCCCGTCCCCTGTGCTTGAAGAAAGGAGAGGGGTGACGCTTCCTGACAAACTAATTAAAACATTTCCTAACACCTCACACCCGAAACACTACCTGTTTTAGGTTTCTCACCTGTTGGGTCTCACATCTTCCACTTTATCTTATCACTCTCATCTTTGGTTCTGCTTAGTTGTATTTGCAGTTTTCCGAATAGTTCTTTGTTTTTGCCTTCGGCTAATAAAAAGGCATCGCGGATATCCAATGCTTTTTTTTGCATGGCTTTGCCTTCTTCTATGTTTTTAAGTCCTTTTAGGCGGAGTACATTTGTTATTTCTTGAGTTTCCATGGTAATTTTTTTGAAGTTTATTTTCTTGAAGTAATTGGGATGCAAAGTTAGGCAGACTAAGGGAGAGGGATATTACACTTTTCAAAGAAAAAGTAATATAATTTTCCACTACAAACCGACTAATGGGACTAAAGTCCCTAAATACAAGTAGTTCTGTTTTGTAACCCCAGCAGATAAGGGCTTTAGCCCATAAGTCATTTATTAGTATCGTTTAGTAGTGGTAATTTTTAAAATTTTAAGTTGTTTGTATAAAATTGTTGCAAAGTAAACAAAATCGGTGAAGTGGCTTATTTATTATCTCCCGCTTCGTCATTTTCTATTTGCCCCTCTTTTTTTGTTTTCAATTCCTGCAATAATATCATTCGTTCAGCCGTCAGCTCATC
>JANYDQ010000199.1 GCA_025363555.1 Bacteroidota bacterium
TGTTTGGAGATGGAGCAACAATAACATCTACAACGTCTACTGGTCAATATCATTGTTATGACAATACAAGTAGCAGCCAATCAGCTTTATTCGATGTGAAATTAATCGTAACATCAGATAAAGGATGTAAAGATTCTTTAAATAAAGCAGCTTTTATTACTGTATATCCAACACCAATTGCTCAATATACAGTAGATCCAAATCCGGGAAGTATTGTATCACCAACAGAACATTTCATTAATCAATCGCACGATTATACAAAATGGTGGTGGTGTTTTGGAGATGGACCAATCAGTGATTCTACTAACTTAAATCCTTTTCACACATACCTTAGTCCAGATGCATCCGATTATTATTCATACTTAATTGTTGCTAATCAATATGGTTGCAAAGATACAGCCAAGGTAAAAGTGGAAATTGGACCAGAGTTTATTTTTTACATTCCTAATGCTTTTACTCCTGATAATGGCGACGGAATCAATGACTTCTTTACAGGAATGGGTGTTGGTATTGACACATATGAAATGTGGATATTTGATCGTTGGGGTGTAAATATTTATTATTCAGATGATATTCATAAAGGCTGGAATGGTAAGGTACAAGGAAAAGATGCTTTGGTTCAACAAGATGTTTATATCTGGAAAGTAAAAATAAAAGATGTACTTGGTAAAAAACATGATTATGTAGGGCACGTAACTGTTCTTAGATAACGATCAATATTATTTAGAAGAAGCTCACTAAAATTTAGTGAGCTTTTTTTATATCCTCATTTTAAAACTTCTTTAAAATTTATTTTATTAAATTTATACCATACTTAAACAAAGATACTTATGCAACAATTAATTGAATGTGTTCCTAACTTTTCTGAAGGATTAGATTTATCTATAATTAAACAAATAACTAATGAAATTGAATCCGTTGAAGGTGTTAGTTTACTTAACGTTGACCCAGGGAAAGCCACTAACAGAACCGTTGTAACTTTTGTTGGTAATCCTGAGTCAGTTGTTAATGCTGCATTTCTTGCAATTAAAAAAGCGAATGAATTAATTGATATGAGCAAACATAAAGGAGAACATCCGAGGATGGGTGCTACCGATGTTTGCCCTTTCATTCCTATTACCGGAATTACAATGGAAGAAACGGCAGGATATGCAAAGCAATTGGGAGCAAGAGTGGGCAAGGAATTAAACATAGCCGTGTACTTATATGAAGCCGCACAACCAAATAAAAGCCGTAACAATCTTTCTATCATCAGGGGTGGGGAGTACGAAGGTTTCTTTAAAAAGATAAAACTTCCTGAATGGAAACCAGACTTCGGACCAGCAGAACACTCAGTAAAATCGGGCTCCACCGTTATCGGGGCAAGAGATTTTTTAGTGGCTTATAATGTGAACTTAAATACTACGTCAACCCGGAGAGCTAATTCCATAGCCTTTGATGTGCGTGAAGCAGGCAGAGTAAAACGGGAAGGTAATTCAGTAACCGGAAAAATAGTTACAGATGAAAAAGGAAATCCCGTAAATATTCCGGGCTCATTAAAATCTGTAAAAGCAATAGGATGGTATATTGAAGAATATGGTATTGCACAAATATCAATGAACTTAACCAACATCAATATAACACCCGTTCACATTGCTTTTGATGAAGTTTGTAAAAAAGCAAATGAAAGAGGTATAAGAGTTACAGGTTCGGAATTGGTTGGACTTGTTCCATTAAAATCAATGCTTGATGCAGGAAAATATTTCCTGGAGAAACAAAATCGCTCTACAGGGGTTTCGGAAAAAGAATTAATAAAGATTGCTGTAAAATCATTGGGGTTGGATGAACTCTCTCCTTTTAAACCCGAAGAAAGAATCATTGAATATTTATTAAAAAACAATTCACAAAAGCATTTAATCGAACTGAATCTTTCTGAATTTGCTGATGAAACGGCAAGTGAAAGCCCAGCGCCAGGTGGTGGTTCTATTTCCGCATACATTGGTGCATTAGGAATTTCGTTAGGAACAATGGTGGCAAATCTTTCTTCTCACAAACCCGGTTGGGACCATAGGTGGAAAGAGTTTTCCGAATGGGCAGAAAAAGGACAACTCATTAAAAACGAGTTATTGAAATTGGTGGACGAAGATACGAATGCCTTCAATAAAATAATGACTGCTTTTGGTTTACCAAAATCTACGGATGAAGAAAAGAAATCGAGAACTGATGCAATACAGTATGCCACCAAATACGCTTCAGAAGTGCCTTTCAAAGTAATGGAATTGTGTTTTAATTCAATGGAAGTAATAAAGGCAATGGCAGAAACCGGAAATCCTAATTCTGTTACCGATGCTGGTGTTGGCGTATTGTGCGCACGTTCAGCGGTAATGGGTGCATTTCTCAATGTAAAAATAAATGTTTCAGGCCTTTCAGATAAAGCCTTCGCGGAGCAACTTATTTCTAAAGGTAACGAAATAGAAAGTAAGACTCAAACTATGGAAACTGAAATTTTGACACTTGTTAATTCAAAAATTAAATAAATGTCGCTTAGCGCCTCTGTAAGAAAAAGAATAAAAACACACCGGACGTTCAGGAGGGTTTTCTATTCTTTCCCCTTTCGGCTTTTTCTTCTTGATGTAAAAAAGAATTCTATTCTTATTTTATTCTGGTTGTTTTTCTTCGAAGTTATCACCAATGGAATTTCACCGGCTTACGGGGTAGCATTTCTATTCTGGGGTCCTGAATATTTAGATAAATTAAATTTTTTTTCTTATTTCATTTTAGGGTTTTCCTTAGGTGGTTTTATTATGGCATACAATATTGCAAGTTTTATAAAAAATGCATTTCGGTTTCCTTTTTTAGCTTCTCTACGTTTTCCATTTATGAAATATTGCTTAAATAATTTTATTATTTCTATATCATTCATACTCCTCTATTGTTTCGAAATTTTCTTTTTTCTGAAAGGGGAAGACATAATGGGAACCTGGAATATTTTATTTATGATTTTTGCTTTTCTTAGCGGAATCGTCATTTTTTTGTCGGTTTCGTTAACCTATTTTTACAGGGCTAATAAAGATATGTTTAAACTTTTCGGTCATAAACATAAAGATGAAATAAGTATTTACACCGATTCGAAAATTACAGGTGAGCGAAATCTTCGTTTAATAAAGGAGCCCAGGGATTGGTATGTAGAAACCTATTTAAGTACCCCTGTTCATGTTCGTTTGGTGCGTTCTGTGCATCATTACAAAAAAGAAATGCTTAAAGATGTGATTCGCCAAAATCAACATTCTGCATTTTGGTTTCAACTTTTCGCCATTGTTACTATTCTCGGACTCGGTTTTTTAGGAGACAAAGACACCTTTCAAATTCCTGCAAGTGCAAGTTTGTTTTTATTGTTCACCATGTTTATAATGATATTTAGTTCATTTTACCGTTGGTTCAGAGGGTGGTCCACTCCTGTTTTTATTTTATTCCTTATTGGATTTAATTACATTCATAAAATAGATTTATTATCATACGACCATGCCTTCGGGTTAAATTACAATACAACAAAAGCAGAATATAGTTATGATAATTTCAAAAAGAGGGATAAGCAATACAACCTGTTTAAGGATGACTTTAATCAAACTATCAGCATCCTTAATAAATGGAAAGACAAAAACGCGGTGCTGTATAACACAGATAAAAAGCCGAAACTTATTTTAATCAATACCAGCGGTGGTGGGTTGCGTTCGTCTTTATGGACCTTATATACATTGATGTATGCTGACAGTTTAACTGATGGAAGATTATTAAGTCAAACACAACTTATAACAGGTTCTTCGGGGGGTATGGTTGGCGCTGCTTATCTTCGTGAACTGTATTTATTAAAAAGAAAAGACAAACTGGCATCGTATTATGATAAAAAATATTTAACAAATATTTCTAAAGACCTTCTAAACCCCATTGCTTTTAAGGTAGCAACCAGTGAATGGTTATTCCCTATGCAAAGTTTTGTTTTGAATAACAATCGTTACCCAAAGGACAGAGCCTATTCCTTTGAACAAAAACTGGAAGAAAATTTAAATAATGTATTTAATAAAAAACTAAGCGATTATAAATTACCGGAAGAAAACTCTTACATCCCCATGATGGTGTTTTCTCCTTCTATAGTTAATGATGGAAGAAAACTGATGATTTCGCCTTTAGGTATTTCATATCTCACTCAAAACGCACGAACCGCTAAAACCATTTATAACCGATTGTTTGACGGAATCGAATATTCCCGCTTCTTTAAAAAGCAGGGCGCAGCAAATACTTTATTCACCAGCGTTTTAAGAATGAGTGCCACTTTCCCGTATATTTCTCCGGTAGTATCATTACCATCTGAACCCCGCATAGAAATTGTGGATGCAGGGCTTCGCGATAATTACGGATTAGAAACAAGTTTACGCTTCATCAAAACATTTAACGATTGGATTGCTCAAAATACAAGTGGTATAGTAATTATACAAATTAGAGACAAACATAAAAACGTGCCCATTGATGATAATCCTTCTCAAACATTGGTTCAGGCGCTAAGCCGTCCTTTGGGAAGTTTTTACAGTAACCTTTTCGAAGTGCAGGACTATAATCAAAACCAGCAAGTCATTAATGCGGATTTATGGTGTAAATCAAAAATTGAAATAGTAGATTTACAATTACGAAATGATAAAACCGACCACATCTCTCTTAGCTGGCATCTTACTAATAAGGAAAAGAGAAAAGTAATGGCATCTCTTTATCTTCCCGAAAACCAGGATGCTATAAAACGTATTGTTGAATTGCTGAAGTAAAAAATGATTCATCAACGTTTCTTCATCCAATTGTCATATAACGGTACTGCATACAGCGGCTGGCAAATACAAAAAAATTCTCCGCACACCGTTCAGCAAATTGTAAACGAGATGCTTTCCCGTTTATTAAACGAACCTATAACAGTTATGGGTTGCGGGCGCACCGATACTGGTGTCCACGCCCGCGAATACTTTGCCCACTTCGATTCATCAAAAGAAGATTTAATAGAAAACCAGGCGCAATGGATTTTAAAATTCAATCATGCGTTGCCAAAAGATATTGCTATTCAAAAAATAATCAAAGTGGATGAAAAGGCTAACGCCCGATATGACGCCATTTCACGCACCTATCAATACATCATTACTAAAAAGAAAAACCCTTTTGAAATTGATAAGGCTTGTTTTTTATATGGTGCATTAAATGTGGATGGAATGAACCAGGCAGCCAAAACATTATTTGAATATAACGACTTTTCTGCTTTTGCAAAAAGTAACACCCAAAACAAAACCAACATTTGCAGTCTGTACAGGGCACAATGGGAAGAAACAGAAGACCTGATTACATTCACCATTTCAGCCAATCGTTTTTTAAGAGATATGGTAAGAGCCATTGTTGGAACAACATTAGAAGTAGGCAAAGGAAAAATGTCTTTAGATAAATTCAAAGAAATAATAGAAACCAAAACCCGTTCTGCTGCCGGTCTTTCAGCCCCTGCTTGCGGATTGTATTTAATTAAAGTAGAATATAAAAAAGGAATTTTAGAATAGTAATTTACAAAGTATGTCACGCTCGGGCTCCCCTCTGCTTCCTTCAAGGAGAGGGGAGGGGGTGAGGTCTTACAAAATACTTAGCGCTCCTTAGTGTCTTAGTAGTAAAAAATTATATGTCAAAACAAAAAAAAATAACCGGCAAAGCATTCGACTTCGCCATCCTCAAAAGAATAATATCCTATGCAAGTGCATATAAAATAAATTCTTCTTTGGCAGTATTAGCTACTGTTACCTTTGCTTTCATCTCTCCTGTAAGACCCATACTTATTCAATACACATTCGACCATTTCGTTGCTATTCACAATCCTGTAATGCTTTTCAACATGACAATAATACTTGTCGCATTATTAATCCTCGAAGCATTCATGCAGTTTGCCGATTCATTTCTCACCAATCGGTTAGGACAAAATATTATCAAAGATCTCCGCATACAGCTTTACACACATATTACTTCACTCCGATTAAAATATTACGACAACACTCCCATTGGTACCCTTGTTACTCGCGCAGTATCGGACATCGAGGTAGTATCCGACATGTTTTCAGATGGATTAATTTCTATCATTGGCGATTTACTAAAACTATTTGTCATCCTTGGTGTCATGCTATTTTTGAATTACCGCCTCACTTTAATCATTCTTATTCCCATTCCGTTTTTATTAATCGCAACCTACATCTTTAAAAAGTCCGTTGCCGCTTCGTTCCAGGATGTCCGCACACAGGTAGCCCGGCTCAATGCCTTTGTTCAGGAACACATTACTGGTATGAACATAGTCCAGATTTTTAACCGCGAAAAAGAAGAAAGTAAAAAGTTTGATGAAATAAATACCCAACATCGGGATGCAAACATACGTTCCATCAAGGCATACTCCATCTTCTTTCCGGTAGTAGAAATTTTATCTTCCACTTCACTCGGTTTACTTGTTTGGTGGGGCGGAAAAGAAATTCTGCATCACATCACTTCCATGGGCGAACTGGTTGAATTCATCATGTTTCTCAACATGATGTTTCGCCCCATTCGGCAGTTAGCCGATCGTTTCAATACCCTGCAAATGGGAATGGTTTCTTCCGAACGCGTTTTTAAAGTGTTAGACACCCGCGAAATTATCGAAAACAAAGGCATAACCAATGCCGAACAAATTAATGGAAACATAGAAATAAAAAACCTATGGTTTGCATACAACAACGAAGACTGGGTGTTGAGAAACATCTCTTTCACAGTGAAGCAAGGCGAAACAGTTGCACTCGTTGGAGCCACCGGTGCCGGAAAATCTTCCATCATCAATCTCCTCAACCGGTTTTATGAATATAACAAAGGCAGTATAACCATTGACGGCATTAACGTTCGCGACTACGAACTTTCTTCTCTCCGCCAAAATATCGGTGTTGTTCTCCAGGATGTTTTTCTCTTTTCCGATTCGCTTGCCAATAATATTTCATTAAACAATCCCGGGATTACACGCCAAAAAATTATTGAAGCCGCAAAAACAGTGGGAGCTCACCAATTCATTTCAAAACTACCAAATACATATAATTATAATGCCATGGAGCGCGGTGCAATGCTTTCCGTTGGGCAGCGGCAATTAATTTCTTTTATCAGGGCTTATGTGTATAACCCTAAAATATTAGTGCTGGACGAAGCTACTTCTTCCATAGATACCGAATCGGAAAAACTCATTCAGAACGCCATAGACATACTTACCAAAAACCGCACTTCCATTATCATTGCTCACCGCTTAGCCACTATTCAAAAAGCCGATAAAATTATTGTTATGGCTCAAGGCGAAATTATCGAAACGGGAACTCACCAGGAACTTCTGAAACTTAACGGTCAATACAAACGGTTGTTTGAATTGCAGTTTAAGGAAGAGGCTAAAGAAATTTTTTAAAATAATTGGGGCGGAAGCGCAGCGTGAGGGATTGTAGCGGAAATCCTTTTTTGTTGCGTTGCAATAGGGGGTGGGGGCAAAAAAGATTGGAGCGAAAAGCCCGACCCCCGATTCTTCATCGGGGGGGCACGCCCAAATTAATTAATTTAGTTTTGCCCTATTTAGTGTTTTCACCAACAATTAGGTAAGTTTTAAATTCATTTTTTCAATTCACACGTTTGTTGATGTAAACTCTAACAAAGGCATCTTTTCTACTGATTTTAAATGAACACCTGCAAGTGCAAAAAAATCTTCTTTTTCCTAAAAAGACCTTAAAAAGCTTGCTTGAGACTTAGGTGAGGGCGTTCTTGTCAGGAACTCGGGTGTTCTTGTCAGGAACTCGTGTGTTCTTGTCAAGAACTCGGGTGTTCTTGTCAAGAACTCGGTTGTTCTTGTCAGGAACTCGGTTGTTCTTGTCAAGAAATCGTGTGTTCTTGACAAGAAATCGTGTGTTCTTGACAAGAAATTGGTTTTTAATTTTTTGGGTTCGAATTTTTGTTAGATAGAGTATGCTCAATAAAGTTACTGGTCATGGAAGTCATTTTTTGTACTCTTGGCTTTTTTAATAATCAATTATAGCGGATACTCACATGGGTGGGATGGTTTAGTAGTCAACGTCCATCTTACGCTTAGCCCTATTCCGCCATTAGGATTATAGGTTTGCACGGCAATATTTTTTGCTTTAGTATGATGCAAATCGGGAATAAGTACCCATATCGGACTCCGCTTATTATATACCGAATCATCATTGAGCAAAAATCCATATTTATTTTCTTTCGTTGTATCCACCAGCGCATGCCTTCTGGGTTCATCCTCCTCGTCAGAATCCGAAAGCTGGCTTACCTGCGCTTTTTTAATTTCCTTTAGTTGCTCACGGGGAGCACCCTTGGCAGGGACTATGGTATCAATAACAAGACTGTTATATTAATTGTGGAGACTGCTGTACCAATTGTTGAGACTTTGTACCAATTGAGGAGACCGTTGTAAAAATTGTAGAGACTGTTATCCAATTATTGAGATGAATATGGCTTTATTTTAAAAATTTATAACCCACTTTTGATAGTGATTAAATGTTAAATCTTAAATTTATTTCAGAATTCTGAAATTTATGGTGTTTTAACGATTATTTAGGGTGTTTAAATTTGAAAAGCGAACTTTTAAAATAAACGACTATAGTTTGATTTTTCATTTTTTATCACATGGAATCAATATAATCTAAAAACGTATTTTTATTTGCTTATACCTCCTTTCAAAAATAAAACAAACTGTTTTTTTATTTCCATTGTTTGCAACTCACCGCTAAGTTTCAAACTTTCTGTATTCAATTCTTCTATTGCCTGCCAGCAAATTTTATTTGATCGCCTTATAAGTTTTTTTATCTGATTTAACTCTTTCCCGCTTTTCGCATATCTTTTCATCATAATGAGTACGGGTGACAGTTCATTAATACCCAAAATAGCGGCAGAAGCCGCCAAATCGTTGGCACACGTTTTTATTTTCGCAAAATTCACCTCCTCTATTGCCTTGGTAAGACAAACCAGTTCTGAAGGCAATTGTTTCATAAAAGCATCAATAACCCCCAGTACCAGGGAATTATCGTTGTTCATCATTTCTCTTACATATTTAAAATTGCAAACCGGCACCAAGCTGTCAGCATTTTGTTTATCCGGCAATTGATTTGATTTTTTCATGAATTTTTGATTTTTTTCGATACAAAGGTACTGGGTGTCACAAAACTGTTGTCATATTATTTACCGGAAACGTTACAACATTCCAACCTGGGTCAACACCCCTGCATCATATAAATGAACAAAACAGTAATACACTTCCTCTGATTATTATATTATTTATAGGTAATATTATATGATTTCCCACGTTCGCAACTAAATAACAGAAACAGATGAGGACTAAGACCTGACAGGTAGTCCTGTTTCGCTGGATTGCATTATGTGATTCATTTATTCAGGTGTCATACTTCAAAGTGCCTGTATTTACGGTATTTACAGGCATTTTACTGCCAAAAAGGCGCTTCAGCGCTATGTTACAACCCGTTTCTTATTTCCCGAATGCAGTAAATGAGATGGGTTTTGGAATGTTAAAATACATCAAAAATCAATGCACTTGTTTTCAGCAATATACGCTATAGAAGCGGGTTTAAAACAAATATCTCCGGTGAAATTGTATAACGAAAAAGTGAAATAATATAAACATGGCAGGGTATGTGTTACATCATTACCCGAAATAGTTATAGAATTTCACTCTCCTTTTAAAATTTAACTACTTCCACTTTTACCACGAATAAAAAATCACCTTTTATAACTCTCAATTTTTAGTATAAACATTTAAAAAAAAACTAACTATGAAAAATTTCAAAAAATTGTACTTAGGAATGTTATTCACAGTCCTGGTTCGTATCGGTTTCTCTCAAACAATTTCAAATCACTTTTTTGGTCAAAACGCATGGATGCCCGATACAATTGGTAACGTGGTATATTATGGTAAACTGCACCAACAATGGGGCAACATTCAAAGCAGTAATACAAGTATTGTCCGTTTTGGTGGAATTGCTCCCGACCAACACATGCCTACCAATTTTCAGTACGTTCGTATGATTGACTCCATTCGTGCAAAAGGAATGGAGCCGGTAATACAAGTTCCGTTTAACAATTGGGCTTACACAGCCAACCAGGCAGCTGCAATTGTTACATATATTAATGTAACCAAAGCGAAACATGTTAAATACTGGATTATTGGTAATGAGCCCAATCTTGGTTACAGTTATACAACGGCATCTCAAATTGCAAATTTTATAAGACCATTTGCTACCGCAATGAAAAATGTGGACCCATCTATTTTAATAGTAGGACCGGAAATTGCATGGTTTGATTATACCATTATGGATGGATTGACCAACCCAGGAGGACCGGATGACATAACAGGAAAAGATGCTAACGGAAGATATTATATTGATGTGGTTTCTTTTCACACTTACCCGTTTAGCGGGTCACAAAACCGTGCATCGGTAATTTCAAATCTTACTGAACCTTATAAATTTCAGGATAATTTAATTCACCTTAATCAAAGAGTTACCGCTTGTAACACTTTCCATACAAGAACAGGAACAGCTGCTTTGAAAACTGCTGTTACTGAAGCAAACATTGACTATCAGAATCCGGCAGGTGATAATTTGGGCGGTGTGGGTGCAAGTAGCTTTTTAGGTGGTCAGTTTTTGGCAGAGATGTTTGGAATAGGATTGAAAAACGGAGTTGACTTTATGAATATATGGAGTGTGGTGGAAGGAAATACTGCAGCTTCTAACATTGGTTATATTGATGGTTCTACTAATACTAAAAAACCATTGTATTATCACTTTAAACTGATGGCAGAAAATTTTAAAGGAACGTATGCAAACGCAACTACCACTGTTGCAAATGTAAAATCTTTTGGAAGTAAAGATGGTCAGCATGTATATGTGATAGTGATGAATGAAGATTTAACAAACAACTATCCCTATACTGTTCGTTTGAACACTGCTGCTGCAAGCGGAACCAATGCATTAAAAATAAATGTGAATGCAAACATTGCAACTGAATATACGGATGTGTTAACTAATCAATCTACCGTGTTGCTTACTTTTGACCTTGCGGGTAACCTTACTAAAAAATGTGTGTATGGTTTGGCATCCCATGCGGTTTCTAATCTTGCTCCTACATGTACAGATTATAATACCATTGCAGGGTTGGCTCCGGTTGCTAATTTCAGTGCAACTACTACTCAAATTTGTGGAAGCGGTTCAACTACTTTTACTGATTTGAGTACTAATACTCCAACATCAAGAACGTGGACATTTACAGGAGGTACACCGGCTACATCCACTGCAAGTAATCCGGTAGTTTCGTATAGCGTTGCAGGAACGTATGCTGTAACACTTACTTCAACAAACAGTACCGGAAGTAATACTAAAACTACAAGCGGTTATATTACTGTTTCGGCAGGACCGACTACTCCATCTGTTATCAGTGGAATAAAAACAGGACTTTGTGTTGCAGGAGTTTCTTCCACAACGTATTCTGTACCCGCAGTAGTTAATGCAACTTCTTATACATGGACTGCTCCGACAGGAACCACTATTACTGCCGGACAAGGAACAAGAATAATTACTTTAACGATAGGAAGCAACTTTAGTTTCGGTAATTTAACCGTGAAAGCAAACAGCAGTTGTGGAAGCAGTGCTTTGAGAATAGCCACTTTACATTCTATTGTGAGCAGTCCGTATGCTATTACCGGTTTAACTTCTGGTTTGGCAGGACATACCAATGTTACTTATACTGTACCTGCGGTTTCGGGAGCTAGTTCTTATACATGGACAACACCCGTAGGAGTTACATTAGTGAGCGGACAAGGAACAAGAACTATTATTGTAAACTTTGCTACTAATTTTGTTTCTGGTAATTTATTGGTGAAGTCTAACAATGGTTGTGGAAGCAGCGCTTCCAGATTACTTGCTTTGAGCGGAACGGGAATATTGAAAGATTTGGTTGCCGATTCTACTACTACTGCTCCGGTTGTAAACGAAGCTATGCTTTCTGATTATGAAATCAATTTGTTTCCGAATCCTTCTGATGGTAATTTTTCTATCTCTATGACTCAAAACAATGCACAGGGAAGTAATTACAAAGTGGAGGTGGTGAATGAACTTGGTCAGGAAGTATATAAAAGTAATGCTTCTTTCTCTTCGGGTAGAGAAGAAATTTCGTTGACAGATAAGTTGACCAACGGAGTGTATTTTGTGAGAGTTGGAAAATCAGATGATAAAACAATGACCACAAAAAGAATGGTGATTAATAAATAGAAAAGAATTCTAACCCGCCCGTGCGGAACTAACTAAAAAAACCTGCTGTAAATTTTTACAGCAGGTTTTTTTTACTTTCAAAATGTGTAGAATTTGTATTTCTTCGGAATTACGCAGTAAGTTAATGAATCACCCGTATTTTTTTTAGTTCTTCCACAGTAACGGTGGGAGGCATTTCGCCCTTTTGGATTTTAGTAATCACATACTTGGCGCAGTTTTGTGCATCTATTTTGGTTTTGAAACCATCGTTGCCGGGCATTCCTGGTATGGAAGGCTGGTGAAGTATCATTGAGCCGTCTGCAAATATATCGTACCCGTGTGTGTTGTTTACCCCATCCGTTATTTTCCATTCAAATTTGGAATTGGCATATTTTGTTGGCTCCGGGTGGCGGGGCGTGGTGTCTTTTACATGCATTTGTGCATTCATGGCTATGGCAGAAAAAAGAAAAGCGATAAGGAAAATGATTTTTTTCATAAATAGAAAAGGATAAAACCTCATCTCTTTCTCCTCTTTACAAAAAGAGAGTGTACCGGAGGTGAAGTGTTTTGTTAGTTTTAGTTTTAGTTTATGTTTTAATTGACCCGGCAAAAGTAAATTAAAAACTGGTTTCAGCGAAATAATTGTGTTGGAAAGTATTTCACTTCTTTTTATTCAACTAACTTCGTGCCCTCAAAAGGGGGCAGGGTTCTGCTCATAACTATGAAGCCGCAAAAAAAATATTTCTTTCTTTTTCTACTTATTCTTTCCTTGCTGGTTACCGGGTTTTACCGCGATTTTGTTTTTAAAAACATCAACGCATTGTTGCAGGCATGGGATGCGGATATGGATTACGCCATGCCGCCTTCGTTAACTTTTTTCACAAACTATGAATACCATACGCTGGTCAATATTAAGTGGGTGCTCACTATCGTTTTTTCTATCGTTTATCTTATTATCTCTATTTTCACCGTCCGGTTATTATTTAATAATAAAAAATACATTCGCCTTACCGTTGCTACTTATGCGGGGGTGCTGGTGGTTTCGTGCGTGTTTATCGCTATTGGCTTTGTGTTTCATCATTCTGAAAACATGTATTCTCTTGCCCGCTACCTGATGGGAATGGTGCAATCTCCTGTATTGCTAATGATAGTGATACCGGCTTTTAAGTTGAATGAAAATAGTAAGGTGCAGTGAGAGTTGGTATTGGACAAGGAGGATTTTAACAGTTTCGGGTATTTAGAATTTATCGTTTAAATACATTTTCCTACTTTTGCAAAACAATCCCCGGATAAATTTGGGGCAAGACAAAGAACATAACAATAAAACAATTTTACAGAGATGAAAAAAGACACTGCTATTTTTGATTTGATTACTAAAGAAAAGAAAAGACAGACCGTAGGCATTGAACTGATAGCTTCCGAAAACTATGTGAGCGACCAGGTGATGAAAGCAATGGGTTCGGTTTTAACTAATAAATATGCCGAAGGACTTCCCGGAAAACGATATTACGGGGGGTGCGAAGTGGTGGACAAAGTGGAGCAGCTGGCTATTGACAGAGCAAAGCAATTGTTTAATGCCGAATGGGTAAACGTGCAGCCGCATTCGGGTTCGCAGGCAAATGCTTCGGTTATGTTAGGTGTGCTGAAACCGGGAGATAAAATTTTGGGCTTCGATTTGTCTCATGGTGGACACCTTACACATGGCTCCCCGGTTAGCTTTTCAGGAAAATTATATACTACAAGTTTTTACGGAGTGGAAGAAAAAACAGGAAGAATAGATTTTAATAAAATAGAAGCCATAGCCGTTAAAGAGCAGCCCAAACTTATTATCTGCGGTGCTTCGTCTTACTCCCGCGACTGGGATTATAAAAAACTAAGAAAGATTGCCGATAAAGTAGGGGCTTTGTTAATGGCAGATATTGCCCATCCGGCAGGACTGATAGCAAGAGGGCTGATGAACGACCCTTTACCTTATTGTCATATTGTAACCACAACTACCCACAAAACATTGAGAGGACCAAGAGGCGGAATGATAATGATGGGAAAAGATTTTCCGAACCCATGGGGAGAAAAAACGCTGAAAGGAGATATTAAAATGATGTCGCAGGTATTAGATGCTGCTGTGTTTCCGGGTACACAGGGCGGACCGCTGGAGCACGTGATTGCTGCAAAAGCAGTGGCATTTGGCGAAGCCCTGGAAGATGAGTTTATGAAGTATTGCATTCAGCTGATGAAAAATGCAAAGCTGATGGCAAAGTGTTTTGTGGAGAAAGGATATAAAGTAATTTCGGGCGGAACGGATAACCACTGCATGCTGATAGATTTGCGTTCGAAAAACATTACCGGTAAGCTGGCGGAAAACATTTTGGTGAAAGCCGATATTACGGTGAATAAAAACATGGTTCCGTTTGACGATAAATCCCCGTTTGTTACTTCGGGCATAAGAGTGGGAACATCAGCCATCACTACAAGAGGAATAAAAGAGAAACACATTCCGAAAATAGTGAACCTGATAGACAAGGTGCTGATGAATACAGAAAATGAGAAGGTGATAGCGGAAGTTAAAAAAGAAGTGAATAAGATGATGAAGGATTTTCCGCTGTTTGCTTAACCACTATAATACTAATTTTGCAACGGGATGTACATAGGAAAAAACACAGATTAATTATTTATTAAATAAAAATATAGAATAATGCCACAAATAGAATTGATAATGCCAAAAATGGGTGAAAGTGTTGCTGAAGCAACCATCATTAAATGGCTCAAAAAGGAAGGAGATAAAATAGCAATGGATGAAATCGTTTTGGAAATAGCTACTGATAAAGTAGATTCTGAAATACCCTCTACTGCCGAAGGAACATTGGTTAAGCGATTGTATAACGAGGGAGACGTGGTGCTGGTGGGTAAACCCATTGCACTTATTTCTACCGATGCAAGTGGTGCTGTTGAAACTCCCGAAGTAAAAGCCCCGGCAAAAGCGGAAATCAAAACGGTGCAAAAAGAACTTGCCACAACAGCAGTTGCAGCAGCAAGTAATATAGAAAGTAATGTAGAAAGAACTTCCGATTCGGGAAAATTTTATTCTCCACTGGTTCGCAACATAGCCAAAGCAGAAGGAATAACCATGCCTGAACTGGAAGCCATGCCAGGAACGGGCGCAAGCGGAAGGGTTACTAAAAATGATATTCTTGCTTATATTCTTAATAAAGAAAGCAAGGCAACAAAAGTGGAGGTGAAGCCGCAAACGACAATTTCGTCCAACGGGGCGACACACGCAAAACCAACGGTAAGTGTTTCGGCAGGGGATGAGATAATAGAAATGGACCGGATGCGCAGACTCATTGCCGACCACATGGTAATGAGCAAGCATACTTCTCCCCATGTTACCTCGTTTGTGGAAGCAGATGTAACCAACCTGGTGAAATGGAGAGAAAAAGTGAAAGCCAATTTCGAAAAGCGCGAAGGAGAAAAACTCACCTTTACTCCTATATTTATAGAAGCATTGGCAAAAGCCATTAAAGATTTTCCGATGATTAATATTTCGGTGGATGGAACCAACATTATCAAAAAGAAAAATATTAATATAGGTATGGCTACGGCTTTACCTTCCGGAAACCTTATTGTGCCTGTTATCCGTAATGCAGATACGCTGAACTTGGTAGGAATAACCAAACAGGTGAACGATTTGGCAGGCAGGGCAAGGAAAGGAAAACTAACTCCCGATGATATTGCAGGCGGAACTTATACGATTTCAAACGTAGGTTCGTTTGGCAATGTAATGGGAACTCCTATTATTAACCAGCCCCAGGTGGCAATACTGGCAGTGGGTGTAATTAAGAAAAAGCCCGCAGTAATAGAAACTCCCGATGGAGATTTAATTGGCATCCGGCATTTTATGTTCCTTTCACATTCGTACGACCATCGCGTGGTGGACGGTTCGCTGGGCGGGCAGTTTGTGAGACGAGTGGCCGATTACCTGGAGCAGTGGGATATTAACAGGGAGTATTAACTCGTTTTACCCCTGCCCTGGTTCCAAACCCGGCAGGGGTAGTTCTTACTAAAATACGGGAATGACTTAACTATTTAATTTTTTTAGCAATGAAAAAATATGTTTTTTATTTTGCCCTGCTCTTCTCACTAAAAGTAACAACAGGAAATTGCAATCCTGCCCCTGACGATTTTAAAAGTATTTATTCGGAAGCGGAATCCTACCTGGTCAACGAAAATTACAATGCTGCCTTGCCGCTTTACCTGAAACTGGAGGCAATGAACACCAATGCCAACATTGAGTTTAAAATAGGCTTGTGTTATTTGAATGCTTCTGCCAATAAAACCAAAGCCATCCCTTATTTTACCGCTGCTTTAAAAAACATTACTTCCGGAAAATACAAACAGGGAGATATGAAAGAAATGCAGGCTCCCCTGGAAACGTACTATTACCTGGGCAAAGCCTGCCAGCTGAACTATGATTTTGACAATGCCATTGCTAATTATGAACTTTATAAACAGAAACTGGGCACAGGGGCTAAGGTGGCAAGCGATGTGGAAGATGTGAACCACGATATAGAAACCTGCACCAATGCCAAACTGCTGATGAAGGATAAAAAAAACGTAACCCTTACCAACCTTGGCAAAAACATCAATACCGAGTACGATGATTATTCCCCCGTTATTTCTCTGGACGAGCAAACCCTCATTTTTACCAGCAACAGGGCAGGAGGCACAGGTGATGAAATGCGCCAGAACGGAAATTTTTATGAAGACATTTACATTTCCCGCTTCAAAAACGGGGAGTGGCAGAAAGCCGTTTCCATTGGTTCAACCATTAACACAACCCGCTGCGAAGCCAGTGTAAACCTGTCGGCAGACGGGCAAAAGTTATTGATATACAAAGACGATTTCGGGGATGGCAATATATACCAGAGTGAGCTGAAAGGCACCGAATGGAGTGTGCCCGAACAATTGAAAGCCGGCATCAACTCCCCTGCCTGGGAAACCCATGCCTGCCTGTCGGCTGATAATAACATCTTGTATTTTGTGAGCGACCGCCCGGGCGGATTTGGCGGAAGGGACATTTACAAATGCCTGAAACTGCCGAACGGCAAATGGGGACAGGCTCAAAATTTAGGCGAGGTGATCAATACCAAATACGATGAAGACGGGGTGTTTATCCATCCTGACGGAAAGCAAATTTTCTTTTCCTCCAAGGGACATAACACCATGGGCGGGTTCGATATTTTTACTTCCACCATCAGCGATGAAAATGGGTTTTGGAGTGCCCCCGTCAACCTGGGCAACCCCATCAATACTCCTGATGATGATGTGTTTTTTGTAACCACTGCCGATGGCAAACGGGCTTTTCTGTCTTCGACAAAAGAAGGCGGGGCGGGCAATAAAGACATTTACCTGCTTACTTATGCAGAAAACGAACCCCGCGATATTACCATCCTGATAGGGCGGATGGTGAATACCACTACTGATAACATTGACAAAAACAGCATTACCATTGCCGATGTAAAAACAGGCGAAGTGGTGCAGACACTCACCGCCAACAGCTCCTCGGGCAAGTTTGGTGCTAATCTGCCGACAGGCAAAACCTATTTTATTTCGTATAAAGTAAAGGACAGAGAGGTATCGACAGAAACCATGGAGGTGCCTGCCGGCAAAGGATACAAGGTAATGAACAGGGAAATAACGTATAAATAAAAACAAAAAAAAGATGGATACACTACTGGATTTAATTTTAGCCTCTTATGCAGGCGGAATGCTTTGGACAGGAGTAGGGTTGATTTTAATTTTTTCGGTCAAAAAAAGAACTTATGCCGATTGGAGAAATGAACGGACAGATGCAGAAATGTTAAGACGTTTTTTGGGCGTTTGTTCCATCATCTTAGGCATATTGGTTATCTTAAACCTGGTGTATAATCATTTTATGGGCAGGTGATACTATAATAACAGGAATTTTTATTAAACCACTCTGAAAGGTTTGTAAAAACTTTTTGTTACTCTTTAAAAACCTTTCAAAGGTTTGTAAAAACTTTTTGTTACTCTTTAAAAACCTTTGAAAGGTTTGTAAAAACTTTTCAGTAGTCTTTAAAAACCTTTCAAAGGTTTGTAAAAAGTTTTCAGTAGTCTTTAAAAACCTTTCAAAGGTTTGTAAAAACTTTTCAGTAGTCTTTAAAAA
>JANYDQ010000203.1 GCA_025363555.1 Bacteroidota bacterium
ACTTCTCTATCTCATAAAGAAACTTCTCTATCTCATAAAGAAACTTCTCTATCTCATAAAGAAACTTCTCTATCTCTTTATTTTCTGTAAAGGCTTCATCAACGATTCCCTTACTTTTTTACTTCCCGGATATTTCTTAAAAAGAACTGATTACCTGTTGAAATATTCCGGTTCAAAAGTATTTCGCTTAAATGAAATATACAATCACCTAAAATACGTTGATTTAAGTTTTGTGTATTTATAAAAGGTATTTATACTATTCTAAAATAATAATTACACAAAACAATATGGCAAAACAATTATATTATATGAGTTTAAACAAAGAGCAAACAGACTTTTTGGAATTGAGTCAGCAGGGCTTTTCAGTAAAAATGATTGCTGATACATTAAAAGTGAGCCAGCGAACTATAGAAGAAAGAAGTGCAATAGTGAAACGAAAAACAAAAGCACGCAATCTTCCTCATGCTGTTTCCATTTCAATTGACCACGGAACAATCAAAAACTTTATAACAAAAGCAATGATTGCATTATTGCTCATTCCGCTTTCCAATCGTGAACTCGAAATTCTCGGCTTGTTGCAACAAGGGTTAACGTTTGTTGACATCACCATTCAATTAACAATAAGTATTGACACTGTGAAATCGCATAAGAAAAATATTTTTAAAAAACTGAACGCAAAAAGTATTTCCCATGCTGTGGCAATAGCTAAACACATGGGGTATATTTAAAGATTTTGATATTTTATTAAATTTAATTTTAATACCTTTGTAACACAATTCATTGTTCACCAAAAACAAAAGACATGAAAAAAATCCATACTCTTTTATTTCTCCTTATTATTAGTTGGAGTTTAAATGCGCAACTTCAAAATAATATATGGATGTTTGGCGACCACGCAGGCGTAAACTTTAATTCAGGTTCACCAGTTTCTATTTCTGGTTGTGCATTAAATACAGCAGAAGGTACAGCAAGTATTGCCGATGTTTCTTCAGGCAATTTACTTTTTTATACAGATGGCGTAACTGTCTTTAACCGTAATAACGTAGCCATGCCAAATGGTAGCGGACTTTTCGGAAATCAATCAACCACACAAGCTGCGCTGATAGTTCCAATCCCCGGCAATCAATTGCAATACTATGTTTTTTCTATCTATCAATTGGGAGGTGTTATGTCATATTCAATTGTTGATATGACTTTGCAAAGTGGTTTAGGCGATGTGTTATCTACTGCAAAAAACATAGTATTGCATCCTGCTGTTTCTGAAAAACAACAGGCAGTAATGAAATGTGATGGAAATATTTGGCTAATATCTCACGAATGGGGAACAAATAAGTTTTTTGCAGATTTAATTACTTCTTCTGGTATTAGTCCAAGTGTTGTAAGTTCCATAGGTACTGTTCATGCAGGAGGGTCTTCAACAAATTTTAATTCGGTAGGGCAAATGAAATTATCTCAACAAGGGGATAAACTGGCAGTAGTAATGAGAGATTTGGGATATTATGAACTATTTGATTTTGATAAATCGACAGGTGTAGTATCAAATCCAATTGATATAACCTCTGGCTTAATTGCTAAATACGGTACTGAATTTTCACCTGATGGTACCAAACTATATTGCAGTTCCTGCACAGGAGGTGTAATTTATCAATATGACCTTTCTGCCGGTTCTGCGTCTGCAATTGCGGCATCTGCAACATTGGTAGGCAGCTTTTCTAATTGGACATCAGGAATGCAACTGGCAACAGATGGTAAAATTTATATAGCTCAAACCGTATCTTATACAGTTGGCTATGGTTATCTTGGTGTAATTAATTCACCTAATATGGTAGGGGTAGCTTGCAATTATGTTAGCAATGGAGTGTATCTGGGAGGAAATAAATCTATTATTGGCATACCTGCTTTTATGTTAAGGACTACTTCTCCTGTGCCTCCCGTTATTACTGCAAGTGGGTTAACATTGTGGTCAAGTTATGTTTCGGGCAATCAGTGGTACTTAAACGGAGTTTTAATTCCAGGGGCAACTGGTCAAACTTACAATATGATTGCAAGTGGTACATATACAGTGGTTATTAATAGTGGCGGTTGCACTGTAACATCAGAAGTATATGTATTTACCTCGCAAGGAATAGAACAAAGTGAATATGAAAATTTATTTAAAGTTTATCCAATTCCATCCAGCAATGTTATCCATGTGTGTTTTCAATCACCAACAACAGGAGTTTTAACAATAATAAATCCGCTTGGTCAAATGGTTTTTTCAAACCAACTAAAATCTACAGATGGCGAAACAATTGATTTGTCAAACACACCAAGGGGTATTTATTTTATTCATATAAAAGGGGACAAAGTAAATTCCACAAAAAAAATAATTCTTGCAGATTAGTAAAAGCACTCTCTTAACAACTTCTCTTATTATTTTATTTTAATAACTTTAAAATTCAAGTCGATTGTTTTGAATTAATGCTTCACCGGAAGTGATTAAAGTGTTATCAGATGCTAATCTAATAGTTGTTTTTATTACTGCTCTATGTTTTTCGGGAATTATTTCAGTAACTAAAAATTCAGCGGTGTAAAGATTAGAAGTATGCATAGGTAAATGAAATTTTAAATTTTGTGATAAATAAATTGTTCCTTCGCCCGGAAACAGAGTGCCTAAAACTTTTGAAAAAACACTACTTCCTAAATATCCATGTACAATAGTTCTTTTAAAAATGGTATTCTTTGCAAATTCAGGGTCTAAGTGAATTGGATTTGTATCACCACTTAATTCTGCAAAAGCTTTCACTTGCTCCTGTGTAATTGTAAATGGATAGGAATATAGTTGTCCTAATTCAATTTTCATCGGTTATAAATTTTATTGAACATAAATTCCTTTAGTGTCTTCCATTCTGATTTTAACATTGCCAGCCCCACAACATCAATATATTCTCCATCTCTAAGTACATGTTGCCTAAAATAAGCTTCTCTTCTAAATCCAAAACCTTCGTGCATTTTTATTACACTATCATTAGTAGGGAAAACAGTACAATTTAATTTGTTCAATTTTAATGTTTCAAAAACATATTTTAGTACATTATATTCTACTTTCGAGCCTATTCCAGCACCTCTGATACTTGTATCACCCAAATAAAAAGCCCATGTACAACTGTCAAACACTTTGCTGATTGCATATATTGAAGCTAAGCCAAGTTTTTTACCATCGTATTCTATTATCCAATATTCGCAAGTCTTGTCGTTTTTTACCTTCTCGAACCAATTTTTTTGTTCTTCTTCCGAAATTTTATTTGAAGTGTACATATACTTGCTCACTTCTTCCGAATTTCTCCAAGTCCTTACCAGTTCTATATCTTGAACTGTAAGTGGATTTAATTTAATGTCAGGTGTCATTTATTTTTTATTTTTTATTTATTCATTAATTTTCTAAACACTTTCCTCAAACGTTCAGGCGATTTGCCATCAATCATTTTCGATTGGTTTTTTATTAATTCATTTAACTGTTCGGGATGTTTTGCAATGGCAGTAAACTTTGTTTTAATTTCCTTAACAGTAAGCAAATTCATATCGCCAAAATTAATCAAAGTTTTGCGTTTCTCCATTCCTTTTAAATTGCTTAGTTGGTTTTCGGCAGTAAACCCGGAAACCAAACCAATACCAATAGCGCATGATTCAAGAGAAATACTGCTGGCAGGACAAATGGAAACATCACATTTGCCCAACAGTTTTGCCAACGCTTTGGCAGAAATATTGAAGTGCTGAACAATTTTCAGTTGTTTGTTTTCTCCAATTAATTTTTCAATCTTTTTTAAATGAGGATTAATAGAACCAAGCATCAAATGAATTTCCTCTATTCCTTTTATTTGTAACAATGCTTCTGTAAATTTTTGTGTAATGTTATTTACATCAGCAGCACCCATACTGATGAAAACTTTTTTAACGGAAGTAATTTTTCTAACTTTAGTTTTTGGTTGTAAAAAAGGTTTGCGAAGCAAAACATAATCTAATCCTAAACAAAACCTCGTGTAATCTTCGGCAGAGTATTCCGAAGCTTTCACACCTTCGGCATGATTAATAACCACATCCACCACCTGGTGCCAGGCATGTAAATCATCAATAGCAACTAATTTGCAACCTTTTTTTTTGACTGTTTTTTGATATTTATTTTTAAAATGATAACCATCAAACACAACTATATCGGAAGGTTCTAACCAGTCTCTCAAAATATCAGCTTCTTCATTATAATTAGTTTTAACGGGAAAAGAAACGATCATACCAGTACCCTTTTTAATCAAATCTTCAATAACTTCAGTAGGCTTCTGAATAGCGAAATAGAAATTAAAATCCTTTTTCAACATATTGGCTAATGCAAGACAACGGGTGATATGTCCCATTCCAATAGTGGTTCCTCCATCAACACGAAATACAACATTAGGTTTTACCATTTTTTATTTGCCACTAAGACACAAAGTCACAAAGGTTCACAAAGTTATTTTTATTAGTGTTTCTTAGAGTCTTTGTGTCTTAGTGGCTATTAAATTTTTATTTATTCAGCAATTGGTTTAATCACTTCCACTCCCTTACTTTTTGCAACATCCAAAATCGTTGCATCATATATTGATACCCTTGCATGCTCCAATGTATCATCCCGCTTTAATGTATATTCATTGATATACCTGTCTAAATGACTTGATTTTAAAGCAAAAGTCATAAACAACGAAATACGTTCCTGTTGTTCTTCCTTTTTCAAAAAAGATGGAATCACGTTTTCTTTTCCTGATGTATTGATAGAATAATTAGGGAACATTTTTAAACGTACTGCATTACCACTGTGTTTTGTTTTTAAGCTCCAGACAGCCACATCACCCACTTCGCTATCCACAAAAATAGGTTTGCCTTCTTCATTTTTATGAGTGCCTAATTTTATTTTCAAACCACCGCTGTAGTTTTTATGGTCCTGCAAATAAATTCCCATACGAATAAGCGTGTATTCACCTTTCCAATCGGGACCGTTTAAATCAGTTCTGTCAATGTTATCACGATGAAAACCACGCAACCCGGTGCCAATTTGGTAGGAACTATCTCCAAAGTAAACAAGATTATCATTGCCCAAAATAGTACGCGCAATTTTCAACATCCGGTCATCAAGCAACGCATGACTCAACAATTCCTTGCTTAATAAATCACCTTTCGAGTATTTTGCTTTGGTAGGAAGATTTGGTAATTGAAAATCAAGTTTTTTCTGCTTATCTATTTCGTATTGTCTATAAGCTTCTATACGCATCTGTTTTATTTCTTCAGCAGAAAAAACATTTTTTACAACTACATATCCATCTCTTTCGAATTTTTGTTTGTCTATATTCATATTTTTTGCTATTAATTATTATTATAACTTTTTTTACAAGCCTCGTCATTGCGAGGTACGAAGCAATCCATTTATAATTAGATTGCTTCGTGCCTCGCAATGACGAACTGCGTACCTCTCGCAATGACGAACTGCGTACCTCTCGCAATGACGAACTGCGTACCTCTCGCAATGAAGAACTGCGTACCTCGCGCAATGACGAATTGCGTACCTCTCGCAATGACGAATTGCGTACCTCGCGCAATGACGAATTGCGTACCTCTCGCAATGACGAACTGCGTACCTCGCGCAATGACGCATTTACCAATCTTGTACTTCAACATATAAATCTTTCCAGCTAGGGTTAAGTGTATTTATTAAATTAATTTTTGTTTTTCTTGAGCCACCTTTTAATTGTTTTTCTCTTGCTATCGCATCTTCTATATTATGAAACACTTCGTAGTAAACAAGTTTATCCAAATTATATTTTGAAGTAAACGATTCAGGATTCAGCTTATGAATATGTTGAAATACTCTTTTTTTTAAATCCGATGTTACTCCTGTATAAAGTGTGCCATTCATCTTATTTGTCATTATATAAATTGCTCCTCCTCGTTTCATAATTTTTTTTGGATTGCTTCGTACCTCGCAATGACGCGATTCTGTTTCTTTTTCTACTTATCAATTACGATATTACTTTCTTTTCCTTTTTCAAGTAGTTTCGTCATTGCGAGGAACGAAGCAATCTATTTTACCTTTTTTTGAATTGCTCTTTTTTTTGGATTGCTTCGTACCTCGCAATGACGCGATTCTGTTTCTATTTATTAATTATGATACTACTTATTAATTCTTAATTTCTCCCTACGCTTTCTTCTGTTCTATATGTGCATTCATTGCTACTATTTCAGGATGCTCAGTCAATATCTTTTCAATTTCAGTATAAGGCAATGTATCTGCTTTATATTTTTTTATCAACACTTTAATCACTTCAAAATCATCCGGAGTATCCACCGTTATTCTAAATCCGCTATTGTTTTGTTCTTGTTTAACATGATAAAATTCCACTTTACCCGAACGGTTTTTCCAGATATAAGGAGTTACATGTTCAAGGTCTGATTCATCTTTTGCATTTGTAAAAGCATCTTTCAATAAATCAAAACTGAATATTTCAAAATCAAAACCTCTTGCGAAAGTACGTTCAATTCCATTTGACATATATAAATTCTGATTATTTAATTTCAGATATTTCTCCATGCTGTTTCGTATCAAATGCTGGTCTATTAAAGGACAATCGGAGGTAACTCTTGTTACAATATCAAAATTATATTTTGTAGCAGTTTCATAATACCTGCTCAACACATTGTTTTCACTTCCCCTGTGAAATTTTATATTGTTCTGTTCTGCGTACTCGCAAATAATATCATCAGTAGTATTGGTAGTGGTAGCAATAGCAATATCAAACCCTGTTTTTTGCAGTCGTTCAATATGGTATTGTAAAAGCGATTTATTATTTATTGTTTTAAATACTTTTCCCGGCAAGCGGGTGCTTGTCATTCGGGCTTGGGTGATGATACCTATTTTCAATGTGTTTTGCAATTGAATTAGATTTCAATGATTACACAATCCAAATGTGGAATTTTAGAAAAATACTTATCAGAAGTAAACAATGGGAAGTTTAGAAATGTGCTTGTTGCAGCTATAATAGCATCGGGTAATTTTATTTTATGTTTTTGTTTCAATTCAATAGCTATTTGTTTTATTTCATTATTGAAATCAACAATTATACAATCGCTTATCACATTCTTAACTACTTTTAAATTGGCAGGATTAATTCCGTACATACCCAGCAATTCCATTTCAGTAATTACTGAAATGAATAATTGGCTACCTTCCAATTGTTCTGCTATCCTTTTATTACCTTTTAATAAATAGATTAACAAGTTGGTATCTGCTACCAAATTAATTCCATTCATCCCTTAATGCTCTTTGATATTCTACTCCGTCAATACCGAGTTTTAGTTTCCCTAAGTACTTTTTAGCATTAAATAGCTTACGAGGCTTTATCTTCTTTAATAATTGTTCTACTTCTTCTTTTGTCGCTGTTTTCTTTAATGTTATAGTCATGTTGTTTTATTTTTACAAAGATAATAAATTTAATGTCTAATGCGGCAAGCGGGTGCTTGTCATTCGGGCTTGGGTGATGATGGCGATATTAGGAGAAGCGGACAAAGGTTAATGTTTAAATTTCCAAACAATTAAATTGGATGAGTTTAACGGCATTAAACCAAAAATATCGGTTTGCATTTCTACAATTTCTATGTTTGGATGTTGTTTCAATACCGAAATTAAATTGCGGTTATAATCATTCAGTTCCATATATTTATTCCTCATCAAACCTAATAAGGAATTACGTTCGGCAACAACGGTAGGTTCAAAATGCACTACGTATTCAATTTTGCTTTTTTGCTTTTCGAGATTATTAATTATAACAGTTGCATCAGGTATCTGTTCAATGCTGTGAACGGTAAATACAGTTGTGTATGGCAAGATAAAATCATAATCGTTTTCGTTATAATAATTAAATTCGTTTACATCGAAATCGAGTTTTTGACCAAGTTGTACCGCATTTTTGGAATATTCGCCACCGGAAATATTATCGTCAAACAAACTTAAATTATAACCATATCCGCAACCTAACTCACATAAGTTGGTGGAACGGTATTGGTCCACTTTTCGTTTTATAAGATGGTAATAATGATTGCGGGTATTGGCAACTGATGTTTGAAATAAATTTTCTCCAAAAGAAATAACCATTTGCGAATCCATGGATAAACCTCCCTGTTCAAATTCTTTTCTTTTATATTCTTCAATAGTAGGGAAATCGAAATCAAGAAGTTTTGCATATTTATCAAGGTTATATTCATTTTCTACCTGTTGAATATTTCTGTTTTTGTGAAATGGAGTTTGACCCAAAAGTCTTGCTGTCCATGGGTTTTCTTTATTCAGGTAATCGTTAATTGAAATGGGTGTCATAGCTTTTAATAAATTTATGCAAATGTAATTATTATTATCAATAATAAACCCGGCAGGTTTTTAAAACCTGCCGGGTTTAGGAGTAGTAAAGGAAAAATCGGGAATGTATTTATTCAGCCAGCACTATTTTTTTGGTGGTTATGCCTTTCTCTGTTTTTATTTCTGCAAAATAAATTCCTTTTGATTGTTTTGATAAATCTATGGTTATAATATTGTTTGCTGTGTTTTCTGAATAAATAATTTGCCCTGAATTATTAAAAACGTTAATACTTGTTTTTTTATTCGATTTGTCATTTACCGATATTTCAACTATTCCGGTGGATGGGTTTGGGTAAACATCACAACTAATGGTGTTTTCATTTTCATTAATTCCTATGTTTATCCCGGTAGTTTTAATTATGGTTCCATTTACACCACAGGCATAACCAACACTAAAACCCGGAAATGAAAGTCGAGCCAAACGGGTTGTATTGGTAGGCTGATTAGTCCAGGTCAATCCTCCGTCAACAGTTTTTATAATGGTACTGGTGTCGGCAGCAATGTTTCCTCCTGCAATAAATCCTGTGGAAGCATTTAGAAATTTAACACAAGTTAAGTTTTGCCCCGTTGTTGCGGTATTCATAGGTGTCCAGGTGCTTCCTCCATTAGTGGTTTTCAAAGCCACATCGTTATCGCCAACTGCAAACCCGGTGGTTGCGCTTAAAAAAGTAACATAATAAAACACGGTGGAGGTACCGCTTACTCCGGCTGTCCAGGTGGTTCCTCCATTAGAAGTATAAATTATGGTTCCGTTATATCCAACCGCACAGCCATTATTGAGGTCGGCAAAATAAAGACCGTAAAGCGCCTGTGTGGTGCCGGATAATTGTGATGTCCATGTTAACCCGGCATTGGTTGTTTTTAAAATAATACCATTGCTGCCGCATACAAAACCTGTGTTGGCATTTACAAAATAAAGAAATCGAAAATTAGTGGTTGTGCCCGAGTTTAAAGGCGTCCAGCTAATGCAGCCGTTTGTGGTTTTAAGAATGGTTCCGTTGTTTCCGGCAGCATAGCCGGTGTCCACCGAAGTAAATTGAACTGAATGCAAATCCTCCGCTGTTCCGCTGGTAGTGGGATACCAGGTAAGTCCGCCATTGGCAGTTTTTAGTGCCACTCCGCCTATTCCTACTATGTATCCAAGATTTGTGTTTGGAAAATAAACAGAGTTCAGGGTATTGGTTGTTCCGCTTATTTGCGAAACCCAGGCGGTTTGTGCATAAACTGAAAATGAAAGGAGGAGAGACGAAAGGATAATTGTAATTTTTTTCATGTTTTTTAATTTGTTTTAATTATTTTTAATTTGACTGCGTGCAAAGATAAATTAAATTATTTTTCCTAAAAAAAAATCCTGCTCTTTTTCAAGAACAGGATTTTTTTTATTAATCGTTATCTTACTTTTTATGGTTTAATGATATTAAAAATCAAATCGGTAGAAATGGTTAAATTAACATTGGTGGCTATGATATATTTTTTGGTAAGGTCGCCAAACATAACGGGGTTAACAGTTGCCACAGAATGAGCAATTGCTCTAAAACCGGACGGTACAGGGCTATTGGCATTATCAGCCATCGAAATCCACACATCGGCATCTCCTATTTCCAATTCCACCATTTCGCCTTCTTTGAATAAATGAATGGCTACTTTCCGGAAATCTGATTTTGGAACTATCAGTTGATAATGTCCTTTGACAGAGCGGTCGCCAAGTATATTGAGAGGAAAATATTTATTTACTATTTCCTGGCAGTTGTCTTCATCTCCAAAATTAAATTTTAATCCGCCAAGGTTTTTATTCAATTTTTTAATAAGTGTTTGTCTCAACGTATCTACAGAAGTGCCATCAGTTCCCACCTTAGTCATCCGGGTGGACTGTGTGGCACGTTTACCAATTATTTCATCGCGATAAGCTAATGTTGCAGTGGCTGCATCGGGCACAGTTTGAGCAGTCATTTCGGTAGCCATGCCTGCAAGGCTGTCAATCCGCATTTGATATGAGCCTTGATAAAACCGATCTCTGTTTCTGCCAAAAATAAGGTTGTAACCTGTGCTGTTAACAGGAAGCACAATGCGGACAAGACTATCGAACTCATCCAGTTTGGTGTGCATATCCTTAAATTCAGATTCAAAATCTTCTGTCAGAACCACCTGGGCTTGTTTATCCCCTGCCTGTTGTCCTGTTAGTGTCAAAAAACTATTTGCTGGTACTTTAAAATCGTTAAACATTGCCAGTTGCCATGTGCCCTCGGTTTTGTGAGTATCCAGCCTTGACAAATGAAATATAACAATGTTACCTGCATTTTCAATACTTTGTTCCATTGGTTTGATAAACGCATTGGAAGCGCCTTGCCATCCTGATTTTCGCATAATTATTTATTTTTTAATGATTAATTAATTATAATTTTTAGTGATTAATTGGTTGTAAAAGTATTTATTTCTCTTTTATGTAATATATCTTTATTATATTAATATATCTTTATTAACATTTTTTGTGAAATTTGGATTAGTTAATATTATGACCCGTTTTTCGTGTTTATTTCTCTCAAAAGTTAATTAGGTTATCACTACAAACCGACAAAAAATTAATTAATAAAAAGAGATTCCTCACTTTGTTCGGAATGACAAGCATTGTATGAGATTTAGGGCGATGGGGAGGTCGGGGCGAAGCCCC
>JANYDQ010000204.1 GCA_025363555.1 Bacteroidota bacterium
GTTTTTTGTTTTTGTTAGCATGATGCAAATCTGCAAGTTTTTATAATCCAAAAACCTTTTTCTTGCAGATTTTTTTAACTCTTTTTTCAACACCTGTTAATAATATCAATGGGTTCATTGTTTTTGAGGGAGGACTATTTATTTTACTTCGTTCAGATGTTTAGCTAAATAATATCCCATACTGAAACAAGCCTGTAATAAATAGCCTCCTGTGGGCGCATCCCAGTCTAGCATTTCGCCAATGCAATAATTGTTTGGTAACTTTTTTAATTGAAATTTTTCATCCACTTCGGGCAATGGAAGTCCGCCACCGGTTGAAATGGCTTCATCTATGGGAGCCAATGCAACGATAGTTAATGGAAGGTTCTTTATTTTATTAGAAAGCAGTTCTATAGAAATAAATTCATTTTTTGTTAAAACCGATTTGAGCAATGAAATTTGAATTTCATTTAGATTTACAGAGTCTTCTAATTGTTTTGTCAATGATTTATTTCCCCTATTAGTAATTTTATTTTTTATTTCAGCCACAGTAAGTAAAGGTTTTAAATCAATAACAATAGATGCGGTTTCCTTATTTAATTGTTTTCTTATTTCTCCAATCATTGCATAAATAGCACCGCCTTCCAAACCAAACCTGGTAATTACTACTTCCCCGTTTCTTTCTTTATCTCCGCTTTTTACAGAAATGTTTTTTAATGCTTTACCTTCTGCTCTTTCAATAAATTCTTTTTTCCAGTTTATTTTTACTGCACAATTGGAAGGTTGAAAAGGTATTGTTTTAATTCCTTTTTCTTCAAAATATCTTAGCCAGCTTCCATCACTTCCTGTTACTTTCCAACTACCACCCCCCATTGCAAATACTGTAATGTCTGCTTTACTATTTATTGTTTCAGAATTATTTCCAAAGATTAATTCATCATTAGAATTCCAACCCTTCCATTCATGTTGTGTTTTTATAACAACATTCTTTTGTTTCACAACATCTAAAATCGAATTCAGAACATCAATAGGTTTTAAACCCTTTACAGGAAATATTCTCTTACTTGTACCAATGTATGTTTCTATTCCAATAGCCTTTAACCAATTTATTAAATCAGTATTTGAAAACGAACGAATACTTTTTTCTAAAAAGGGAGAAGAAGAGTATCGGGATATGAATAGTTCCAACTCTTCTGAATGTGTTAAATTAAATCCTCCATCACCGGCAACCAATAGTTTTCTTCCAACTGCATTATTGCGTTCGTAAATAGTAACACCAAATTTAGTTGTATCAAGTTGTGAAGCAAGAATCAAAGCGGAGGCGCCTCCGCCAATAATGGCAATTGTCTTTTTCATCACATTATTTATTCATCCAGGTTATCCGGCAGGTAAGAACCTTCTTCTGTTTTAACAGAATTGGCAACCAAACTATTTATGGTTTTCATTTCTTCTTCGCTTAAATATCTCCATTTGCCACTCGACAAACCATCTAAAGTAACATTCATTATTCGTACCCGTTTTAATTTGGTTACTTTATAATCAAGTTCCTCACACATCCTTCGAATCTGCCTGTTCAGCCCTTGTGTTAAAATTATTTTGAAAATAAATTTATCAATCTGTTCAACAAAACATTTTTGTGTTACTGTTTCCAAAATAGAAATACCACTTCCCATTTTAGAAATAAACTCCCGGGTTATCGGTTTATCAACTGTTACAATGTATTCCTTTTCATGATTGTTACCTGCCCGCAATATTTTATTTACAATATCGCCATCATTGGTTAAAAACAATAAACCCTCGGACGGCTTGTCTAATCTGCCTATCGGGAATATCCTTTTTCTATGATTTATAAAATCAATAATATTGTCTCTATCTTTCAAATCGGTAGTCGAAGTAATTCCGGGCGGTTTATAAAAAGCAATGTAAATGGGCGCTTCTTTGGATTTTAAGAGTTTGCCATCTATTTCAACAGTATCACCTTCATTTATTTTTGTTCCTACTTCAGGAAGTTTTCCATTCACAGTTACTCGTCCCTGTTCAATAAGCTTGTCAGCTTCTCTCCTAGAGCAAAATCCTGTTTCACTTATGAATTTATTTATCCGTGTTTGCATCGTTTCAAAACTACTAAAATTTAGGTTAAACAACCTGGTTTATATTTAAGGAATAGCAATGCTGGTTTTTATTTCTGCATTATTTGCGATGAACGGCAGGTATTTAACCAAAAACAACACAGAGATATTGATAAAGGTAAAGAATGGATTTATACTTTTGTAACTGTAAATAATACAAATAATTTAAAAAAAAATTATGAAAAAAATTCTTCTTTTGGTGTGCAGTTCGCTATTAACAATGAATGTGACTATGGCACAAGGTCCTGAAATTACTTCGTGGATGCAAAACACAACAACAACAAATCCATCTTACCCTGCACTTGTTTCCAATTGCCAGTTGGTTCAGTATTCGGCAACACAAGTGTATGTTAGCTGTAGTTGTATTCCTGGCTATGCCATAGGTCCATGGACAGGAAATCCGAATACTCCCTCCAATCAAAATTTTGTTTTTAAAATTACCCGTGCTCCTCAACAGAACACCGGAACAGCTACCGCAGTTGGTTTAGGACATATAGGTGTCTGGACAAACGGAGTATCTATCTTTAATGTGTCGGATGCCATGTCCTATAACAATGGAGGTGTTTGGTTTCGCAACGCTTATTTCTGGGAAGGACCAGGGTTTGATGCTTGTCTTGGACATCCCCAGCAACAGGGTGAATACCACCATCATGTAAGTCCTACTTGCTTGTATAATCAGGCAGACAGCACTCATCATTCACCAATTATTGGATATGCTTTCGATGGATTCCCTGTGTATGGTGCTTATGCTTATACCAATGTAAACGGGACAGGTGCTATAAAAAGAATGAAATCGAGCTATGTTGTTTCTACAGCAACTACCCGTACCAATGGTCCTGCTGTAAGTACAACTTATCCTGAAGGTTGTTTTATACAGGACTATTCTTATGTTGCAGGCAGTGGTGATTTGGATGACCGCAATGGAAGATTTAGCATCACTCCTGAATATCCTTCCGGTACTTATGCTTACTTTGTTACCATTGATGATAATCTGAATCCTGTTTTTCCATACACTTTTTATGGAACTTATTATGGTGTGGTGCAAACTGGCAATACCGGACCAGGAGGCGGACATGTTACTATCACAGAAACAACAACTGTGTATAGTCCTGTGGCAGCCGGTATTGATGAGGCAAACAAAGATATTAAGTTTCAGTTGATGCAAAACCCTGTTTATGATTATGCGTTTATTTATTTTAATCCTGAAAGCAAAAATAATATTAAAGGAAGCCTGTACGATGCAAAAGGACAGTTGGTCCAGACTATTGAAAATATGCAACCTAGTATAGAATATACTTTAGACATGAGTAATTATGCCGAAGGAATTTATATACTTAAACTCGAATCGGGTGATAAAAGAGCAATTCAAAAGATTGTGAAAGCAAAATAGGGCAGCACGTGATTAACGATTATCTTATATATTTGCAGTATAATTGAACTCTGCAAATTGAAAAAAACATTTTATATTATTTTAAGCATAGCAACTTTTTGGGTTGCTATGTCTTTTTCTCCCCTTACCAAAAGCTTAATAAGCAATGGTAAATTAAAAATTACTTTTAAAAGTTATCTTGGAAATAATTTATTAAGACTTGATTCATCTGTTTATAAAAACGAATTGGAACAATCTTTTTCTGTTTCTAATTTTAAATATTATGTTGGTAAATTTTCTTTGAAAAAAAAAGACGGAACAGAATTTATTTCAACTGATTACTTTTTAATAAAAGAAGATGACGAACAATCGAAACAAATTATTCTTGATAATATTCCGGAAGGCGAATATGTTTCCTGCAATTTTATTTTAGGAGTAGATAGTGTTCACAATTGTAGTGGTTCACAATCAGGAGCTTTGGACCCGGCAAACGGAATGTTCTGGGCATGGAATACAGGGTATATATTTTTGAAGCTGGAAGGAAAATCTGATGTTTCCAATTCGCCCGGACATATTTTTGAATTTCATATTGGTGGATACAAATCACCTTACAATTGCATTCGTAAAATTTCATTGAACAAAAAAATAATTATCATTAATGAAAGAACAACTTCTGTAAAAATAAAAGCAAATGCGGCAGAAGTAATGAAGACTCCGACTAACATCGACTTGTCAAAGCTTTCATCCGTTACTAATTTTCGTAATGCCACCATTATTGCAGACAATTATTCAGATATGTTTAGTTTTATTTCTTCGCCTACCAAGTATTAACCGTTGTTTTGAATGAAAGCTAAATTTATTTATATCGTTTTATTTCTTTTCTCAACTGTTTTTGTATTAAATAGTTTTATTGATGACAATCCTTATTTCAAAATAACGAAAGAAGATGTGGAATTAAAGATTCCAAAAGCATTTCCAAAACCAATCTATAATTTCTCTCAAAATAAAATCACTCCTCAAAAATTTGTATTGGGAAGAAAATTGTTTTACGACCCTATACTTTCCAAAGACAGTTCCACCAGTTGTTCTTCCTGTCACCAGCGCATTGCAGCTTTTGCTCATATCGACCATCCGTTGAGTCACGGCATTAATGGATTGATTGGAAAACGAAATGTGATGTCGTTACAAAACCTGATTTGGCGCGATGCTTTTATGTGGGATGGAGGAGTAAATAATTTGGAAGTACAACCTATCAACCCGATTACCAACCCGATTGAGATGAATGAATCTCTTACAAATGTGGTTATAAAATTAAAACATAATAAAGAATATGCGGAATTATTTCATACTGCTTATAATGATACCCTCATTAATTCAGAAAGGATTTTAAAAACATTAGCACAGTTTACGGGACTAATGATTTCGGGTAATTCACGATTTGATAAATATATAGAAGGAAAAGAAGCTTTTTCTGAAGATGAATTAAATGGATTAAAACTATTTAAAACCAAATGTGCAAATTGTCATTCAGGAAGTTTATTTACTGACAATTCATACCGCAACAATGGGTTGAAAACAGATACCGCTCTTAGAGATAAGGGAAGGGGCGCAATAACAGGAACGGAAGAAGACAATAATAAATTTAAAGTTCCCACGTTGCGAAACATTGAAATGACTTATCCTTATATGCATGATGGGAGATTTAGGAATTTACAACAAGTAGTGAATCATTATTCCACATCTAAAAACTTTGATAAGAAGTACGATTTATCTTTAAATAAAATTGGCGAACTTTCTGAAAAGGAAAAAGAAGAATTAATTGCTTTTTTAAAAACACTCACCGATAAAGAGTTTTTGTATGACAGAAGATTTGCTGACCCGAATATGAAATGAAATGCTTCTTTCCTAAAGGTTAACACCTTTTCATCCAAATGTTGTTAATCTTTGGCGAAAAAGTGTCAAGCTCTGGTAAAAAAGGAATAGAAGAATGGGAAAGAAGGTTAATCTGAATAAAACTTTATAGTTAAAAGCATCTTAGGAACTCAAAATGATAATTCCCATTAATCATTATGTCCTTTTACTTCCTTATCTGGGGTGTTTTTTAATTGTTCCAATGCCTTATCTGCCAGTTTTAAAGAATCAGAAATGTCTTTATTGTCAAATTTATCCAGATTTGGTTTGCCGGCATTTACCCAAGCCGTGTACCACATACTTCCCACGGTTAAAATTGCTGCCCGCATTCTGCGCTCCACCATGCCATCCAGCATAGTATTATAAGCACTCGTATATTCAACGGAATATACTTTCATCACAGTAGCTCCGCGGTTTTCAAAACTATATTTTTTATCAGCAGGAAATTTAGAATTCAAATCAGCTTCAAATAATAAAACAGAATCAAGGGCTGAATTGCTTGCCCTGACAGTACTCCACGCCTTTTCAATTGGCTTGTCAATATACTTTGCCTTGCCTACCCAATAATCATACCCCTCCGATTTCAGTTCAGGAATGCGGGATTCCCAGAAGCCATGTATGCCCTTTTGATTAGTTGCCTGTCCGTTATAATTAGAAGTGGTGTGAAGCGGAACGTGTGAATCGCCTATGTAATGACCTAAATCGGCAGAATAATGTAAAATCATATCCATGTTTTCTGCCTTGAATGCTTCTGTTAACCGATACATCATTTTTTCGATATACCATGGTACGATACCATAAGTTTGTAATGTATCCTCTGTATATTTTTTCACTGCATCATTCCATTTGTGAGGTACAGAATCGTATGCATATTTTCCATACTTGTCCATATCAATAAAATGTCTTGGCGCTTCATCAGGGTTTGCGTATCTTCGCCTATCCGGGTCCACCGCATGTTCGGTTATGTATTCAATATTTTTTTTGTAAAAACCAATCATTCCTTCCGGCAATGTAAACACAGCCATTCGGTTTATTTTTTTATGAGCAAAAAAGCCCCAGGAGTAAGCGGTATTATTATTGGGAAGGATAAAAAGGATACTTATGATTAATAATAATATGTAAACATATTTTTTCATTTGTATGACCTCACCCCCTGCCCCTCTCCAAAGGAGAGGGGTGACGGAACCTGAAGTTGTTTATGACCTCACCCCCGACCCCTCTCCTTGAAAAAAGGAGAGGGGTGACGGAACCTGAAGTTGTTTATTTATTTATTATTTTAATTTAGTTTAGCTTCTCACCTGCTACCCCCTCTCCTTTGGAGAGGGGATTAAGGGGTGAGGCGAATAAGATATTTCCCATCCAGCACAGGAATAATATCAGTCTTGTCAAACGCAAGACAATACTTTATGTCATGTTTTAAGCCCATTTCAGATAGCCGTTCGGTATGAGAAGAATTGCGTAAATATTTGTAAGGATTTTTTTGAGCAGAAGTATATAAATAACTTGCAGCTAATGCTCCATCGCCCGAACGAAACAATTCATGCTCTGCCAAAAGTATATCTGAAACAGCACCTGCAAATAAAGTATCTTCCAGGTTAAATTTATTTTTCCAGCCGGAGCAAAGCAGCAGCACATCCCTATTCTGAACCTTTAACCAATTGCATAAAGCAGTAATATTTGTGAACGCACCTATCACAACCTGGTATGCTTGCCGTGCAGCCTCTATTGCCTGGGTGCCATTGGTAGTGGAGATAACAACTGTTTGCCCTTTTATTATTTCTGTCTGATACGAATACGGAGAGTTGCCAAAATCAAATCCTTCTATAGCTATTCCATTTCGTTCAGCTCCTACAAGAAAACCTTGTTTCTTATATTCTGTGGCTTCTTCAAGTGTTGCAACCGGAATCATTTTATCCACTCCAAATTCAAAAGCAGTGCACATGGCAGAAGTAGCACGAAGAATATCTATCACCACTACAATGCTGTCTTGCCTATGATACATAGGATACAGGTAGGGTGAAAAACAAACATCAACGATTAACTTCTTTGCCATTTCAATTTTTCCCTCTCCATTTGGAGAGAGTGGGGTGAGGTATTATTTTAAAAAAGGAATCTTTACCACTTTTGCTTTTATTGCTTTGTCACGAATAATAATAAATATTTCAGAGTCTGCTTTTGAAAATGCAGTGGGCACATATCCCATTCCGATAGCTTTATTCATGGTCGGAGATTGTGTACCCGAAGTAACTTTGCCGATTGTATTTCCGGCAGCATCAGCAATCGGGTAATCATGACGGGGAATACCCCTGTCAATCATTTCGAAGCCAACTAATTTTTTTGAAACACCTTTTTCTTTTTGTTCAAGCAAGTCCGCTTTATTAGTAAAGTCTTTCGTGAATTTGGTTATCCATCCAAGCCCTGCTTCAATAGGAGAAGTGCTATCATCTATATCATTTCCATACAAACAGAAACCCATTTCTAAACGCAAGGTATCACGGGCACCTAAACCGATAGGTTTAATGCCATATTCAGCACCTGCTTCAAATATCGCATCCCACATTTTAGTTGCAAATTCATTTTCAAAATAAATTTCAAATCCTCCGGCACCTGTGTAGCCAGTGTTTGAAACCACAACATTATCCACTCCATTAAACTTTCCTTTTTTGAAAGTATAATAAGGAATCTCAGAAAGATTAATATCTGTTAGTTTTTGCAAAGCAAGAATTGCTTTCGGACCTTGTACTGCAAGCAAAGAAGTTTTATCAGAAATATTATGCATCTCTACATTTTTAGTATTGTACTTCTGAATCCAGTTCCAGTCTTTATCAATGTTGGAAGCATTTACCACCAGCATATATGTTTTTTCATCAATGCGATACACCAGCAAATCATCTACAATTCCACCTTTATCATTTGGCAAACAGGAATATTGAATCTTTCCGTCAGTCAATACCGAAGCATCATTGGAAGTAACACGCTGAATTAAATCCAAAGCATTTTCTCCTTTCAAAATAAATTCGCCCATGTGACTTACATCAAATACACCCATTGCATTTCGCACTGTTGCATGTTCATCATTCAATCCGCTATACGACACAGGCATTAAATATCCTGCAAAGGGTACCATTTTAGCTCCAAGTGAAACATGCTTTTCAACCAGTGCTACATTTTTTAATTCTGTTGCTGTTGATTCCATTTTTTTAATTTTATTGTTGTTATTAATTTTCCCGCAAAGATAAATATAGATTTGAGAATGGGTCTATAATTAAAATACACCTACTTTTTTTTATTTCGTTTTACAATCTTTTTAGGATTTTGTTTAACATGAAAAACATCAGTAATAATAATTTCACTTTTTTCAACCTGGTAGATAAGCTTGTAATTTCCCTCCAAAAGATATCTGCTGTTTTGACCAATAGCCTTTAATAATTCTTCTTCATTACCAGATTCAGGAAAAGTTTCCAATTGGTCCACTCTTTTCAATAATTTTTGAATGTAGCTATCTGCAATTTTTTTCGATTTACTTTCTTTCAATAAGTAGCTATGAATTTCTTCCAAACACCATAAAGCAAATGGTGTCCACTTGATTTTATAGCGGTTCATTTATTTTTTAAAAGCAAAGCGTTTCTTCACTTCCTTGTGGGAAATAAGTTTGCCACTTTTTATTTCCTTTTGCGATTGGGCGTTCCTCGCATAAAAGGCTTCTAAACTAAAAGGAGTTAATTCCTGATTTGAGTTGGAAATGGCTTTATTCAGAATGTCATAAACAGCAGACAATAAAGCATTATCATCAATTTTTTCAATTGTTTCTAACAATTGTTTTTTTAAGGCGGTGGTTGTCATAATGTATTGGTATTAATTTACACAAAGTTACTAAAATTAAGTATTCTCATTTTCGAAAAATGAAACGAGCTATCCCTTCAATAAATCATTCAGGTAATTCAGATAATTCATTTTTTGTGATTCAAGTGAATACTTTTCTTCCACCGTTTTCCTTCCATTCTTCCCAAGCGTACTTCTTAATTCAAACGAATCAATTAATAAAGAAATTTTATCTGCCCATTCTTCATCAGTGTTTGCAATGAATCCATTCACGCCATCATTTATTATTTCCGTATTCACTCCCACGCCTGACATAATAGTAGGCACTTCCAAAGACATATAAGATAATCCTTTCAAACCGCATTTCCCTTTCACCCACTGATCATCAGGCAAAGGCATAATGCCAATATCAAATGAAGAAAGAACACGAACTTCTGTTTCGCTGCTCCACGGAATACCTTTAATTCCTAAGTCTTTATTTTCATAATCAGCATCTCCCATTACTTTAAAATAAACCTTGTCTCCATACTTTTGTTTTATTGTTTTAAGAAAAGGAATTGCTGCTTCAAAATGTTTTATCGTTGTATGACTACCACTCCAGCCAATGCAAATCCTTTCATTGTTTGCATATTCTTTTTCACGCTTAAAAATGGAAGTATCAATGGTGGTAGGAATAATTTTTACGTTACTATTAAATTGTTTTGCATAATCAGCAAGATATGTATTGCCTGCAAACACCAAATTGGAAAGAGAAATAATCTTACTTGTTTTTTTTGCGCTCTTGAGCCATTGCCAAATTTTATTTGCATCTGAAGTATCGAGCAACCAGATAGAATCATCAAAATCAAAAACAAGCTTTGCTTTTGATTTGCTGAATTGTTTTTCAAAAAAGAAAGAGCGCGTCATAAATGCTTCGCGTTGAACAAAAATAATATCATAATTATTTGACTGCCTAACATCTTTCCATCTTATCCGGGCACTTTTTAATGTGATGAGAAATTTTTGAATAATATTTCCCGGACTATAAAATATCTTTTCATCTTTTTCATTTAAAATAAAAGAAAGCTCGCATTCAAAACCATTTTCTTTTAAGAAATCAAAATATTGTTCGAATCGGTAACGCTGACTTGGCGAACGATTTTGACGATGGGCGGCTATGAATAAAATTTTAGGCATATATTTAATTGCGTGCAAAGATAAAAAGTAAGTGCGAGTAGCAACCAAATTTTATATCTTTGACCCAATGCGAACGCTCGACAAACTATTTCAACGCAATACTCCCAGGTGGATTATCTTTTTCATCGACATGGGTATTTGTTTGTTTTCAGTTGTTCTGGCTTATTTAGTTCGGTTTAATTTCTCCATTCCTCATTCTGAAATTACTGCTTTCCCACTTGTCTTTGGTTTAATTTTATTAATCCGTGCATTTAGTTTTTACTTTTCTAAAACCTACCAGGGCATTGTAAAATTTACCAGTTCTAAAGATGCTCAACGGATTTTTATTGTCATTTCAATCGGCAGTATTATTTTTTGTGTCATTGATTTTATCTCTTACTATTTCATTAACAAAAAATTCCCTATACCATTTTCAATTATAATAATTGATTACATGGCAACTACTTTCCTGATGATTAGTTTGCGTGTAATGTTCAAAGCACTTTATTTGGAACTCACCAATCCTAATAAAGACAAGCGAAGTGTTATTATTTTCGGGGCGGGAGAATCAGGAATTATTACCAAACGAACACTTGACAGAGATGCAGGTACAAAATATAAAGTGCTTGCATTTATTGATGACGATACAAAAAAACAAAATAAAAAACTGGAAGGAGTAAGCATTTATGGAATTGAAACTCTGGATGAATTATTGCAGCACAATAATGTTTCTAATTTAATTATCTCCGTACAAAACCTTTCTCCAACCCGCAAACAAAGGATAGTGGATATTTGTTTGAATCATAATGTTAAAGTATTAAATGTGCCTCCTGTTACTAATTGGATTAATGGAGAATTGAGTTTCAAGCAAATTAAAAAAGTACAGATAGAAGAATTGCTGGAGCGGGAACCAATTCAGCTGGATAAAGACGATATTCAAAAACAATTATCGGGCAAAGTAATATTGGTTACAGGTGCTGCCGGAAGTATAGGTAGTGAAATTGTGAGGCAATTAATTCGTTTTAATCCAAAGAAAATAATAATGCTCGACCAGGCAGAATCTCCATTGTATGACATGGAAATGGAATTGTTTGATAAATACGAAGGTCTTGCTTATGAAGTGGTAATGGGAGATATAAGAAATAAGGAACGAATGGAAAATGTGTTTCAGACATTTAAACCGGAAATTGTTTTTCATTCTGCTGCCTATAAACATGTGCCGATGATGGAAAACAATCCTTCAGAATCAGTGTTGACAAATGTACTTGGAACAAAAATAATTGCTGATTTATCAGTTGAATATAAAGTGGAAAAGTTTGTAATGGTTTCTACTGATAAGGCAGTAAACCCGACAAACGTGATGGGAGCAAGCAAACGCATTGCAGAAATATATACTCAATCATTAAATAAAAAGTCGTCCACCTCCGAAGGAGCTCTAAGCTCCTTTGGAGGTAATGCAGATGGTATAACCTCCAAAGGGGCTGAAAAAGCCCCTTCGGAGGGAGCTACAACTAAATTTATTACTACCCGCTTCGGAAATGTGCTTGGTTCAAGTGGTTCGGTTATTCCTCGTTTTCGGCAACAGATAGAAACAGGAGGACCAATAACTATTACTCATCCTGATATTACTCGTTATTTTATGACTATTCCCGAAGCCTGTCAGTTAGTGTTGGAAGCAGGTGCTATGGGTAAAGGTGGCGAAATCTTTATTTTCGATATGGGAAATTCAGTAAAGATTTACGACCTTGCAGTCAAGATGATTAAACTTTCCGGATTAGTTTTAGATAAAGACATTCGCATTATATATACAGGTTTACGTCCCGGGGAAAAACTATTTGAAGAACTTTTGGCTGACCACGAAAACACATTACCCACTCATCATAAACAAATATTAATTGCCAAAGTAAAAGAGTATGATTTCGAAACTATTTCAACTTCCATTTCCGAATTAATACTTCTTTTTGAAAAGCAAAATAATAATTCCATTGTTAAAAAAATGAAAGAGCTCGTGCCCGAATTTAAAAGTAATAATTCGGTGTATGTGGAGTTGGATTGAAGGGAATTAAGAATTAAGAATGCAGAATTAAGAATTGAAAAATCCGGCTGATGAATCCTTTACTAAATCAAAAAAATCATGAGTGAATTTCCTAAATACATTGTTGTGCTTAAACTGCCAAGGGATGTACCTAAAATAATTGTAAAAGCAAATGTTATTAAGAAATCAATTAGCAACAGCATTATTTACCCCACACCCAACCCACCCGTTAGTACTTTTAATACTCACATTAAAAATGCCACCACTGCACAGGCAGGTACAATAACCACGCCTCCCACCGTAACCGCTAACGACCGGGACAAAGCCGTGAATAGTATGTTAGCGGATATTAAAGCCTACCGGGTTGATTGCCAGGCGCTGGTAAATGCTGCCCCTAACCAGGCGAGCGCATCGAAGATTGCTAAAAGTTTTGGTATGCACCTGAAAGGCAGCACATCACATGGCTCACGCAAGGATGAAATTCAGGATGGTACTGAACCTGGTACTGCTATTTATAAAATGAAAGGTGAAGGTGCTCACATGCTCCAAATTAGTTACGATGCCGGTGCCACTCATGAGCCTTTAGACTCTACAGGAAATGGAAAAACCACGCTTACGGGTTTGACGCCAAACAAAAACTTCTGGTTAAGAAACAGGCAAATTCTTACCAAGGGACAATATTCGGCATGGACCGAATGGAAAAAGTTCTCTATCAGGGATAACTCATAGCTTTTCCTGCATATATTTAAGTATTTTATTTCACATTTAGCACATGCAAGAGCTCTTTTCCCGACTATACGCTTATATTTCCTAAATGCAAGAACTCTTTCCAAGAATAAGCTCTTACATTTCTTGTTTACAAGAACTCTTTCCACGAATAAGCTCTTACATTTCTTATTTGCAATAGCACTTTCCACGGATAAGCTCTTACATTCGCCAGGTGAGGTCTCCTATTTCCGAAATAAGGTCTCCGATTCAAAAGTTGATAAGTCCAATCAAACAGGAGGTGTTGTTTTTATTTTTTTTCACTACTAACCGACTAATATTTTAGAGATTCCTCACTTCGTTCGGAATGACAAGCATTGTATGAGATTTGGGTGGAAGGGTGAGGTCGGGGCGAAGCCCC
>JANYDQ010000314.1 GCA_025363555.1 Bacteroidota bacterium
CACTTCGTTCGGAATGACAAGCATTGTATGAGATTTAGGGCGTGGCCTCTCCAACTGGAAACACCTGTCATTCCGAACGAAGTGAGGAATCTCAAAAAATTAGTCGGTTAGTAGTGAAAGAATAATACTATTCTTTTGAAATATTACCTCATTCTTTCAAAATATACTTTATTCTTTTAAAGAATAGTACCATTCTTTTTAAATGAAGTGCAAGATGTTAATTATAGTATAAGAAGGAGGGTTAGTTATGAATGGCGAATCTTTTCCAGTCGGTCCAGTCGCTATATCTACCTTTTGTTAAAATTTTCCTGTTGCGAAGCCAGAAATATTTATTCACTTCCAGCTGGTGCACCACTGTTACTCCTTTGCTGCTGGGGTCAATATCTTTATAAACACGGCTACAAAATTCTATTTCTGCTATAATCCCGGTTGGTGTTTTTCCCCGCGGCATATCCATAACTCCTGATGGTAGTAAATTGTATGTTGCAAACAGTAACGGGAATACTGTAAATGTAATTAACACAGCCACCAATACTGTTATGGATACCATTGCCGTTGGCACTTTTCCCATCGGTATTTCTGTAACCCCCGATGGAAGCAATGTATATGTTGCAAACAAAGAAGTGAATGCTTTAGTGGATTTAGGTGCTTATATGCTTTGTATTAATGAACAAATATGCAAACAACTTGGGCTAAGAATAATTTTGAAACAAACTGCACAATTAGCAAACGGGGAAATTATGGAGGTGGATATTGTTGGGTCTATTGAAGTAACATTTTTAAACCGGAGTACATCATGCCGGGCAATGGTGTTGCCAGGAAACAATGAAGTGCTGCTTGGTGCAATACCATTAGAAGATATGGATTTGATTATTGATCCCCGCGACCAGCAATTAAAACTTCCTGCCGACAGACCTTACCTTGCACAAAAAAGTTTGAAGTATAATTACAAAAACTCCCAGGCACTTTTATACGCCTTCACTCTCTCTGCATAATCCAAAAAGTTTTTATAAAAAGGATGGTTGCCAAGCGTAGCACTATCGCCAATCACTATTAATTTTTTCTTTGCACGGGTAAGCGCCACATTCATTCTCCGGGTGTCGGAAAGAAAACCAATTTCCAGTTCATCATTGGAACGAACCAAACTAATATAAATTACATCGCGTTCCTGCCCCTGGAAACCATCAATGGTTTTAATGGCAATCTGAGATAAATAATTCTTTAGAAATTCATCTTCTGCTACTTTATTAGTGATATGTTGCACTTGTTCTTTGTAAGGAGAAATAATTCCAATGGTAATTTTTTTTGAACCTTGAAGGTTTCTAATACTCCCAACGTCACGCCCATCCGCCTCTCCCTCGGAGAGTGGATTAAGGGGTGAGGTCTTGTAGTATTGTTCCAAAACCGATTTCAAATGCTCAATCAGCAATGTTGCTTCCTCCGGATTAGCAGTACTCAAACTTTCGGGGTTCGTAATCTCTGTGAAACCGCAACCGGCAGTATCAATAAAATCAAAAGGTTGGTTAAGAAGGTAATCATCTTCATCAAAACTCAATACACTATCTTTTACAGAAACATCGGCAATCAAATTGTTTTTATAAAACTGTTTGTTGGAAAAACCCATTATTGTTTCGTGCATCCGGTACTGTGTGTTCAGCATCACCGAAGCAGTTGAAATAGCCATGCTTCTTTCAAACAAAGTTTCTTTCAGTCCTGCATCTTCCGCCCGTTTTGATTTTACGGTTGGAGGCAATTGAAAATGGTCACCGGCAAAGATGACACGGTTGCTTCTCGAAATCGGAATCCAGCAGAGAGGCTCTAATGCCTGTGCTGCTTCGTCAATAAACACGGAAGTAAATTGTTTGTCGCGCATCATTCTGTTAGATGAAACAACAGGAGTGCAGGCAATCACCTGCGCTTTGTTGAATTGTTCGTGCAATATATAATCTTCCAGAACCCTTGCTTCGCCTAATATTTTTCTTGCTTCGTTGTAATACAATTGTCGCTGTTCGCGTTCTTCTTTACCAAATGTTCGTTTGTATTTTCCTGCCATTCGGAAATATTCATCCGCCATCTTGCGGTAGTTTTTTAAATCTTTATAAGATACATGCGAAGCAATCTTTGCATCCAGGGTATTGCTCATTACATCTTCCGAAACCCGTGCAGGGTTGCCTAATCGCAATACATTAATTCCTTCGCGATGCAGTTTTTCTGTCAATAAATCCACAGCAGTATTACTTGGCGAACAAACTAATATTTG
>JANYDQ010000114.1 GCA_025363555.1 Bacteroidota bacterium
TGTTTTTTAATGTAATTAGTTATCATACATTGAAACTCTTCGGGTTCCTGTTCCAGCATACTTCCAAAGCTTTCGGCAGAGAAGTCTATCACCTGGAAATAGGCAATCGCAACGGGTTGGGATGCATCATAAATGATAGAATAATGAAACCGCATATTATCCGGCGGCACTTTTTCAACCACCTGCAAATAATTTAACTGCAAAAATTCGCTGCCGTAATTCACCAGGCTGTTCCAATGTTCCGCATTAATCATGGACACGGAATCATACACAGCAAACGAAAAGTCAGAAGGTTTTTTTCTCACATCGGACTTCTTTTTATTAGAAACTTTATCGCAAAGTATAAGCATATTGTTTTATATAAAACAAATTTATTTTTTTGTTTCATTCATTTCTGCCAGCATCAGCTCCTTTATATATTTAACAGGCGCGCTGCCATAACTCAAAAACTTTTCGTGAAACTGTTTCAGGTTAAATTTATCTCCCAGTTTCTTTTTCATTTCCTCTCTGAAATCATAAATCTCCGTAAACCCCGTAAAGTAGCAACACAACTGCACCTGAGTAACTGACACCCGCCTCCATTTATTCTCCGCTTCTGTTTTTTGCTGAAATGCCTCATTTATCAATAGGTTCAAAGCATCTTCCTTACTCATATTTTTGGTATGAACACTGTAATCCAAAATTGTATTACAGGTACTCCGCAGGTTCCATTTATAATACATGAGCCACATTTCGTCCGAAGCCTGCCCTGAGCCTGTCGAATTAGCCTGCCTTGAGCCTGTCGAAGGGCTTCCATACCCTGCCTCCAGCATCATCCGCTCTGCATACACCGCCCAGCCCTCTATCATGGCATTGTTGCCAAACAACGATTTAATTAAACTTGGCGACTGGTTGCTGTAAACAAGCTGTGTGTAATGTCCCGGAATTGCCTCATGAATATTCAATATCTGCAAAATATACGTATTGTATTCTCTCAAATAACTTTCTGCTTTCTCTTTGTCCCACCCCGAAAGGCTCCCCACATTATAATAAGTATTGCCGTTTTTATCATAAGGTCCCGGCGCAGAAATAGACGCACCCGCCACACCCGCCATATAATCCGGCTCCCTGCGAACCACCAGCGGTTTCGATGGGTCTATGTATATCAAATCTTTGTCTTTGATAAATTGAATAAGTACCGGAAGCTGCTGTTCAATGGCTGTTTGAAAGGAATCAGGTTGCACATGATTCAAAGAAATTTTATCAATCACACTCTTTATTTCTACTAATCGGTTGGTTGGCTTTAGTTCCGATGCTCCCATGTACTTTTCCCAAAGTTTATCAGCCAGTTCATACATTTTTTTGTGCAACTCCGCTTTATGAGCCATCGCCTTATCATAGATTTGGTCTATGGTGTAGCCGCTCTGGATATCATACTCAAACTTTTTTGCATACAACTCTTTGCCCAAGCGGAAACTCCGTGGCGTTTCGTTGGGCAATTTCTTCAACCACTCTGTAAAGTTTTTAATTGCTTTCACCGCCTCTTCTGACCGCTTCCTCATTTTCTTCTTCTCCTCATTGCTCCATCCCGATTTGTCTAACGCCTCCTCGAGCTCCTTTTCAAAAACAGAAACTCCGCCCAGGTTTTGCTCTATTGCTAACTGCGTATGCTCCACAGTAGGGTTCCTGATATTTTTTTTAGCAGCCTTATAATAATCCGGCACTGCTTTCAGCCTGGCATAAAAATGGTGCAACCTTACATTCAGTGAGTCATACGTTCCGTTCAAAATATCAGCAAAGCCACCCGAAACATTATATATAGAAGGATTCCATTCCCACGCCTTTTCGTCATTAATAGCCCAGAGGGCACCCCTCAACTGGTTTTCAATCATGCGATAATCCGTTTTATTATTATCCGTGAGCCCCTTGAGCCCAAACAAGCGCAGGGAATCTAAATTATCACTTGCAAAATCCGCTTCCTTCTCCCGTTCCTGCCCTGTAACTATCACGAGCACATCATCATATTTATGATATCCCTGACTGCTTGCCCAACCCGGATAAATCTTCCACAAACCCTCTATGAAACGGTTTTTATATCCATCAAAACGCGCGTTCACATCTCCCTCGCTACCACTATTAACACCAGCACCACCCGCGCCACACGAAGTGAGAAGCAAGCAAATACCATATAAAATCATTTTTTTCATCAGTTCATTTTTTTAATGGGCATAAAGATAAATATATTTACTCTTCCTAATGTATTTATAATTACTACCACCCATTTTACATCCACCTGCCGGGTTTTAAAAACCTGACAGGTTTAAAAAATCTCCCGGATGTTTTCGCCACTTGGTTGGTTTATGACTAAAATGGTTAATGTATTGGTTTATTGTTGTTTGATAAAAAAAGGAAGCGGAAAGGAAATGGATTGGAGCAAAGATCATTAAGTTTCACCAACTACACACATGTTTATAGCAAAGTTATTAAGCGGAAACATGCGACCAGGAGTCGAACAATTGTTTGTTAAATTAATTTCTATAAATATGTGACCTTTTCAAGGTGAACAACAGCCACACCCCTGACATATTCAGACCAAACCCCCCGACCCCTCTCCTTGAAGAAAGGAGAGGGGAGCCAGGATGTGAAGTGCACTATGGGGTAACAATATGTGATTGTTTTTGAATAATGGTTGTCAGGAAGCGGAGCGTGAGGGATTGTAGCGGAAATCCTTTTTTGTTGCGTTGGCACTTCGACAGGCTCAGTGTGACAGCGGGGGGACAAAAAAGATTGAAGCGGAAAGCCCGACCCGCAGGGGCACGCCCAAATTGAAGAAGCACCCCTCTCCTTCATCTCCTCCCCAAAGGAGAGGGGGGAGGGGTGAGAAACTTAATGATACAAAGTATTTCAACGACATATTCAGACCACACCCCCGACATATTCAGACCACACCCCCGACCCCTCTCCTTGAATCCCGAAAAGATCGGGACTTGCAGGGAGAGGGGCAATGTCATTAAGTTAAGGAATTAGAAATTAACAAGTGTATCTTAATAAAAGTCAATACAGATAAGTAATTCAAGAAAAATAATGCCAGAACTTTGCAGCTAAAAAAAATGGCAAAAAAAACAATATTCAGCTTATTTCATTTTTCAAAAAAGAACTTTATAGCAAAAAACTAAAACAGATGTTTCGTTTAACAGCCAATTCTTTTACAAGAAACAAGGAAGCAGCCTATCACGAAAAATTAAATCGGTTAGAAGATAATGGAACAGATAAAGAAGCACGATGGCTAAAGAAGGGAAGAAAACAATCCTATTACGGCTATAAAAAACACGTAGCCACCAATGATGATGGAATGATATTAGGATTAGAAACAACAACGGCAAATGAAAGTGACACCAAACATTTTATACCATTAT
>JANYDQ010000369.1 GCA_025363555.1 Bacteroidota bacterium
CTCCGACTGCTTTATAACCAAGCGCAATCGCTTCATTAGTTACTCCTATTAATTCCTCCAGTGTATTTTCTATCACTAAATTGTATGCCTTCATCAATTTTTGGTGAATGGTATATTTGTTAATTGCCGTCCGTTGTTAGCGATGTAAAATAGCCCGGTTGCTGTTTGTTTGATTTCCATAGTTTCAATCTTGCCAAAAAAATTATAATTACCTCCCAAATCAACTATCCAACATGATTCTTTATCGGGGTGAGGCCTCATTCCACGCCCAACGATTTGATAATACAAAGCGAGCGACATAGTTGAACGTGCCATTAGTACACATTCCAATTCAGGATAATCGAAACCGGTGGTAAGTACTCCCACATTAATTACACATTTGATAATACCCGCTTTGAATTGCGATAAGATACGTTCACGCTCAGCTGTGGGAGTTTCTCCGGTTAATACAACCGAACCAGGGACACCAAGAGAAACATTGTTTGCCTCGTCAATTAGCGAACAGAAAACAAGAAGGTTTTTTCTTTTCGTTAATAATCGGTTTGCAAAATCAGTAGTTATTTTCGGCATATTGATTTTGCGGTAATATGCTTTCAATGATGAATCGGTAAAGTCAGTACCTGAAGAGTTCAATGTTAGTAAACTTCTTTCAATAACATCTTTCGTGAAGTATTCCAACTTAGCTAAATGACCAGCATCGAAGAGTACGCTGTTCTGAATGAAGTAAAGCACTTTATTAAAAACTTTTGGTCTGGTCCGCGTTAAGAAACGTAACTCAGCACCCTCCACTCCTGAAGCCAGGCGATAAGGAGTAGCTGTTAACCCTAATACCTTAGCTCTGGCAATGGCTTTTATAAAATCATCGTACATACCGCCTTTCGCATTTACCAAATGGCATTCATCAATGATGATGTTTTTTATATCCCTGAAGAGGTGATGTTTTTTTGCAACGCTGCCGATGGTGGCGAATGTAACTTTATCAATTACCTTCATTCCTGCACTGGCTGAATATACACCGCAACGATAACCATAACTACGATACTTCTTTACGTTCTGGTCAAGAATTTCCTTTGACGGCTGAAATACCAATGTCTTACCCTCCAATCCCATTGCAATGTTTGCAATCACAACAGATTTTCCGCTACCGGTAGGAAGGATTTCGATTGCGTGTTCTTGTTTTGCATCATTAAAAAATGCAATAGCTTTCTCAATCGCTTCTACCTGATAAGGTCGCGGAGTAAATTGTTGCTTGCTTGCCACCAATTCTTTTGGTGTAAACATTTCAACGGTATTGGAGTGGTCAGCGGATAACATTAGTCATGTTTTTTTAAATCGTCTTCCAATTCACGGCTATTTATTTCATCCTGGATGGTCAACTGGTTTGCATCTATTTCATCGATGTGCAATAGCGTAAACTTGCCATTCATGTATTGCTCCACTTCGGAAATAACATTGTTCAATGATTCGGATAACTCGTTGTACCAAGCATAACCGCCCATTCCTGACAAGTCAACTTTTGGAGAAACCAAATCCATTACATTGCCAATATTTAATGTTTTGTAACCTGCCAAAGAAACGGTTTTGTTTTCTTCCGAGCCTTTAACTTTAAATTGATTAACGATGTAAAGCGTTGATAACTCATCATTGTGCATTTTGTTGATGTTGCCAAACTCTTTATTGGAGTGAGCAAAAACATCATCAATAACAGCAAGGTGAACGTTCAACTTAAAGAAAGCGATTCGCATATCTTCGTTAATCAACTTGGATTTGTTGTTTTTTACTGTGATGGTGTCTCCGGTACCAACTCCGGTTTTTACTTCATAACTGTACTCGCAGAAATCGTCCACGATTTTTGCACTGATGATTTCGATAGGCTTAATCGCCTGTACTTCATCTTTTTGTTTATTCTTTTTCTTACTCATGATTTTGTTTATTGATTATTATTGATTTTAAAATTGTCCTTTTATTACTTCTTTAATTTTTATTTCATAATGCGCCTCTACCATCTTCTTCTTTAGCTTATAAATAGCCGTCCTCACTCCTTTTACATCAATGTATTCAAATCGTCCGTCTGCATAAGCAACTGCGAAATCGAGAACGTAATTGCAGATATGAATACCTTTTATGGTTACTGCCAGCCGGTGCTGTTCTTTTATTTCGATAACCTTTTCATTTGGATTGGCTGCACTTTTCAGCAACTCTAAATGCACCCGGTAATCCCTTTCTAATTTACTATCATACACCTTTCCGTTGTACATCCGTTCTGATTTGTCAGCTACATTATATTTACTTTTGCGATTTTTTGGCAAATAAGCAATTTTGTTATCAGCCCTGAAGTAGCTCCCATCCACTCTTTTTGTTAGCCCCTTTGCTTCCAAATCTTTGTCTGTCCAATTGCTTTTACTCATGCTACTTTTCCAAAAGTTATTATTTTCTCAGCCCAGAAGTCATTCATATCTAAAGAGCAATCGTAGGCATAAAGTATTGTTGATTTACTTGGTATGCTATGAATCATTAGATATGACTTATTTACCTTCGCCATTTTAGCATAGTGCCATAACTGATTTTTGTAACCCATATAATCAACGAGCCCGGGAACTGCTGCATGTTTTGATTTTGTCACTTTCAAATCAATAACTGCGTGTCCGGGAAGCAGGTAATCCAGTCTGCCGGTAGTTGGCATGGTAAATGCCCGGTACGTTACATCCGCAGTAAATGAAACCTGCTTTTGAAATCTCACTATTAATCCTCCGAATGTTTTTTGAATTTCATAAGCTATTAATTTAGCAACCGGATAAAGCTCGTTCGACATTTCAGCGTTCTTTGGTTCCGTAAGAATAGCATCCACCAACTTTCCAATCATAATATTGTCAGTCATTTTCAAATCTTCAACCATTCCCATTCTCTCCCTTTTAAGGAAGGAGTGAGAATATCCTCCGAGTTTTAAATACTCTTCGAAAGGAAGATTGTCGTGACGTTGTATGTTGGAATAGGTTATCATTACATTCCTGATGTTGCGGAGTTATCATTGCCTATTTTATTTGCTGGGGCTGTTTCTGCACCAGTAGCCATGTTTTTGTAAGTGTATCCGCCTTTCTTTACAACCTGATTAATGTAGGTTCCGATGCTTTCACAAACAAATAAATTGTTCCAGGCTTCTTGAGGAAAATCGAAGTATTGATAAACTGAATTTTCTTTTCCTTTGAAACCTTTGAACTCTACTTCCAAAGTTTGCGATTCAGGATAAAATTTTGTTCTTGCAACCTGTGAAGATTCCGGCCAGAACTTTTCGTTAGTGATAGCTACGGGTTTCGTTAATTCAAGACTGTCAAAGTATTGCTCGAACGACATTTCCTGTAATTCTCCTGCCACGTAGGCATCTTTGAGGATGGCTTTTAATTCCTCCAGTGTTAATTTTTCCATTTGATTTTTGTTTTTAATTGTTATTACATACCACCTGTAGAAGGGGTGGCTTCCTTTTTATTTGCTTGTTGGTAAACTTTTTTTAGTTCGCCTTGCACGAAGTTTTTAAGTTCGTTTGTTGCTGCCTCCACGCTTTCGCCTTCATTGATAATTGCGGTTGCGGATATTTTACACGGTTCGTATTGGCGAACCTGAATTAATTGCTCAAATGTGATTTCTTTTATTTTCATGGTTTTATAATTTATCTACTACTTTAAAAATTATTCCTGCCGGAGCGAATGCGTTATCATCATCTTTGCATTTTGCAAGTGCTTTTTTCATTTGTCCGATGGTGAACGAATCCCATTTATTTACTTTCAATTTCTGATTTGCAAGTTGAATATTCGCAACAAATGCACTCATTACTTTTACCGAGTTCTCCAATGTTTCTGACATATCCACATCAAAGTTTTGTTTCAATGCTTTGGTTGCCACTGAAACAACAGGTTCTATCGGTGTGCTTAATGTTTGCATTTTTGCTGCGATGTCTGCGTTTGCTTTTTCATCAGCAATTTTTTGAGCTTCGGTTTGTTTGCGAATATCCTCCTGGCGTAACGCTTCGGCTTTGTTGTTTAAAGCCGTTGCGTAATCCGCAAATTTTAAATCCAGTTGGTTTTTAAAATCGTTCCTGAAATCTTCCTTGTTAATTTGTAAAATTTCGACACACATTTTTACAAAGTCCTCGTTGCTCACATATTTTGAGAATGTGTTTAACGGGTCGTGAATAGCCAGGTCGTTGTCTGAAAGTCTTGACATTGCCAAATCTTTCAGCATATCCAATTCATCAAAAGAAGTATTACCTTCACCAAGTGCCCAGCCGTAGCATTTATTCACTTTATCGGAAAGAAGGTTTTTGATTCGGGAAATACCCATGTTTTTTAATTCAACCAGGTGTTGTCTGCAATTTGCAATTGCCTGCATTTTTTCTGCTTCCAACTTTTTCCTTTCTTCCTCTTCTTTTTTAAGAGCAATGATTTTTTTAGAAAGTTCATCTAACGGACCAGCGAATGATTTTTCCGGCTCCATTAATCGTTGTGAAACAGCATCAAATTTTGAAGTGATGGCTTTGCGCTCATTCTGAATGATGGCTGCATCCGCTTTTACTTCTTTCAAAATCCGTTCAGCTTCCGGCACATCCTCAATTTTAGTTGGAAGTTTAATTTTCTTCAGGGAATCCTGAGTTCTGATTTGCAGAGTGAATTCGCCTTTGGCAAGCTCCTCTCCGAAGTTGCCCCACGCTTCACGTCTTGTTTTAACGATTTCGGGGGATACTGTTAGTTCTGTTTTTGTTGCTACTTCTGACATTTTTTGTTTATTTATTTGTTATTAATTTTACATTCCGTCTGTTGTTCCTGTTGCCGGTTCGTTTTTCGTTTCTGAAATAACTATAGCATTCGTTATTTCGCCTGTTTCTTCATCCACAATCAACGCTTGTTCTTCCTTTTCTTTATCAATTATTACTGTTTTTGCAGACACGATTATTTTATTAAACTTTCCTTCATTCGGATTGGTACCCAGTTTTTTTAATGAATGTCTGATAGCTTTTGCTCTTGCAAATTCAGGGTCAATGCCTCCTTTCCAATTGGTGTAGTTTGGATTGGCGTAATTCATTGTTTCTATTTTAGCGTCCTGTTTGTTTCTGCCATTCTCCTTGTGCGAAGCCAATTGCCATCGTGTAAAGTCCGATTCATCGAATGTTCTTTTCTCCCAACGTCCTGATGCAACCTGGTATTCAAACGAAACCTCAATCACTTTCCCTGCATCATCCTTTTTAACTTCGGGGTTTTTGTGGTCAATAATTTTTCCACATTGATAATTGATGGAAAGAAGTCCATTGCATGATGGTTGAATCTCCAATGCTTTTTTCCATTCATCCTGACCTTGTGCGTTTTTAATTTTAACGTTTCTTGTTTTGATGTAAACAAGACCTGCGTACGGGTCGAGGGTTAAGTTCTGTTTCAGAACAGCCTTTACAGCCATCACCACAGTAGCAGGAAGGCAATCTAATATATCCGGCTTGGTAATAGCTGCCATGCGGAGGTGCTCGAGCTCCTGCAATGCGATTGTTTCTACATCCACTCCCTCTTTCGCATTTAGCGCAAGGATGGCTTTTAATTCAGGAACTGCTGTTTTAAGGAGTTCCAATGGTTTTACTTCTGTACTCATGTTAGTTTTTTTTCGTTGAGGTCGACACCTGTTGTTAATTGTTATTGATTAATTATTGAAAATATTTTTTCTATGTGATTGAATCCGTGAACCGTTATTACCAATGTTACCATTAGCGGGCTTTCATTTTCTTCTTCAGAAACTATTACAAGATTCTGGCGTTCCAATTCTTTTTTGATAGCCATTGCATCATCCTTATCAATGTCTATTTTAACCTTAAAGGTTTCGTTGTATGCAAGTGTTTTCATTAGCAACCTCCTACTGCTTCCAGTACCTCTACTTTAGTTAAACATTCTATTAATGCCTTTTGAACTTTATTAAAAGCATCCGTAAACTCCGATGCTGTACATTCTACCAGTTCAGGAACACTGATGAGGGATGGCATTTCTGTTTCAATGCTTTTGAATCTTGAACCATACCGAACAATGATAGCCCCCCATTGTGAATCTTCATATATTTTGTAGAACTTATCCGAATCTTTGGTTCGGCAGTAATACGGAAGCGTGATTTCAACTTCTCTTGTTTCTTCTTTTTTTTCTGTGATTTTGATTTTCATATTCATTTAAGATTAAATTATTGGTTTGTTTAAAAAGTGATATATTCCTATTTCGCCAGTATATTTCATATCTTCAAGCGAAATAATTTTT
>JANYDQ010000116.1 GCA_025363555.1 Bacteroidota bacterium
AAATGATGATATTAATTTGCCCGAATAAAAGAAATTAGTATTTTTTATTTATTTGGGAAACAAGCGAGGAATAGGGGTTTTAAAATAGGTTTCAAAAATTTAAAAATAAATACAAAATTAATATTCTCTTTTTTGAAACCAAAGGAATGTTTATAAGGTAAAAATAAGTAAAGGAAATGCAAAGACCATCTTTAATATAAAAGTAAAAACAATTAATAAATAAGTAAAAAAAACAATCAATTAAATTAAAATGAAAAACAAAAACAAAAATGAACAAACAATTAAAAACAAAAAAACAATTAACAATTAACTAAAACCTAAAAACAAAAAACAAAAATGAAAAAACAAAGTACAAAAACAATTAATCTGGATTCTTTAATAAAGAAACTATTGATTACAGTTCTAATTTCATTGGTAGGATGCGTAATAGCATTCAGTCAAAATTCAGTAACTAAAACAGGAAACGGTAAAACAACCGAGCTGTCGCCAAAGATGAAAGAATTGCTTAACTATTATGATAAGCAAATTTATTTTACGGAGAATAAAGGACAGTGGCCCACGGAAATCTATTACAAAGCTGATTTCAAACTGGGACAAGCTTTGGCAACAAAGCAAGGTATGCTGGTAGGGGCGTTCGACCCGAAATCTATTGCCGAACATGACGCTCAAATTATAGAGGAAGAAAGAGCCAGGCAAAACGGAGAAGCCTTTTCGCAACCAAAAGGTTCTATTAAAGGACATGGCTGGTTAATGAACTTTATTAACAGTTCTCCGGATATGAGCATTGAAAGCAAAGGAACACACAAGGATGTGTTTAACTACCTTGCCGGGAACAGTGTTTCTGCAAAAGCAATGAATGTTGGTAATTATAAGGAGATATGGTATAATAATGTGTACAACAATGTGGATGTAAGATATTACCCATCTGCTGATGGAACATTGGAATATGATATTGTTTGTAAGCCGGGCTTCGATAAAAATGCTATCGGGATTAAATTTGATGGAATTGACCGTATTGATGTGAACCGCGAAGGGCATCTTGTATTAAACACAACTGTGGGAGATATAGAATTTCCGACACCCATAGCTTACCAGAAAATTAACGGGGAAAAGAAATCGATAACAGCAAAATTTACAAAATCAGGAAGCAACTCGTTGCAATTTGAGCTCGGGCAATATGACGAAACACAAACGTTGATTATTGACCCGATTGCTTTGCGTTTTGCAACCTGGATTACAAATAATTCTGCCGGAGCTGACCATGGTCACTGTATATGGGTGGATAGAACAGATGGTTCAATATTCGTGGCAGCGCGTATAGCCGGAACAGGATTAATTACCGCTAATGCTTTTCAGAATGCGTATGCAGGTGGTTCGGGCGATGATATAGTTTTAGGTAAATATATAGAGCCAACTACTATCGGTGCTTCAGGAACTCGTGTATGGCAAACCTATTTAGGTGGCAGTGCAGAGGATAATCCGTATGCAATGGAGCAAGGACCTGATAACAATATGTATGTGGTAGGTTATACCCAAAGTACAAACTTTCCGATGAGCGGAGGAACAGCTTTTACAGGTGGTGGAGCAAGTATTAATAATCAATCGCAGGCAACGGAAAATGTTTTTATAGTAAAATTTAACCAGGCAGGTACTTCTTATAAAAGTGCAGTATTTGGCGGAAATGGTAATGATGCTCCTTATGATTTAAGAATTACAGCTGCGGGTGATATTATTGTTTGCGGATTAACTACAAGTACTAATCTTTCAACTTTATATCCGGGTTCAGGTGCTACAAACACAAATAACGGAGGAAACGATGCATTGGTTTTTAAAATCAATTCTGATTTATCTGCGGTTTCGTGGATTAAAAATTACGGAGGTTCAGGAAACGACCAGGCAAATATAATGCTTTGCAATACTGTAAACGGAGATATATTTGTTGGCGGACAAACTGCTTCAACTAATTTCCCAACTACACTTCCTCGTCAAAGCACTTTAGGTGGAACACAAGACGGATTCCTTCAAAAACTAAGTGCTACAGGTGCTACAAAATGGTCTTCTTATTTCCAGTCAGCTTCAAGCCAATCTACTTCTATTCTTTGTATGGAATTTAATACTACTAAAAACAAATTGTTTTTTGGAGGTGTTACAACAGGATTAGCGGCTGCTAATATTTCAACATCTGGTGTCGTTAGCCACACTTACGGTGGTTCTAACGATTTTTATTGTGCAAGAGTAGATACCAACCAGACTTTCAATATGGCAACATATCTTGGAGGTTCAGGTAACGAAGTTAATATGATGGGTTTAAACGTGGATTTAAACAACGATGTTTATATCTTCGGATATACTAACAGTACTAATTTTCCTGTTACTGCTACCACTGCACTTCAATCAACCAATCACGGTCTTAATGATAAAGTGTTTACAAAACTTCACACTAATTTGGATTCTGTTGAATACAGTACGTATTATGGTGGAACACAAGATGATTATGACCCGGTTGGAGAAAGAGGTATTAAATTCAACAACTGCCGTATTTATACTATCGTTACTTCCGAATCAAATGATATTCCGTTAACTCAGGGAGCATTAACAACAACAAGAACAAGTGGTTCATCTATCTACGAACCAGGCTTG
>JANYDQ010000050.1 GCA_025363555.1 Bacteroidota bacterium
GAATAGTCAGAAAGGGATTTTTTTATTGATTTTAAGCCAAATAAGCTGAAAAAGCATGTAGCGAAGTACGAAAGTTTACTTCGGAAGTACGAAAGTTTAGTAAATTACATCGAAAGTTTACTAAAGAAGTACGAAAGTTTACTTCGGAAGTACGAAAGTTTAGCTGACTAAGTACGAAAGTTTACTTCGGAAGTACGAAAGTTTAGTAAATTACATCGAAAGTTTACTTCGGAAGTACGAAAGTTTACTTCGGAAGTACGAAAGTTTAGCTGACTAAGTACGAAAGTTTACTGCCGAAGTACGAAAGTTTAGTAAATTACATCGAAAGATTACTGCCGAAGTACGAAAGTTTACTAAAGAAGTACGAAAGTTTAGCTGCCGAAGTACGAAAGTTTAGTAAATTACATCGAAAGTTTACTTCGGAAGTACGAAAGTTTACTAAAGAAGTACGAAAGTTTAGCTGACTAAGTACGAAAGTTTACTTCGGAAGTACGAAAGTTTAGTAAATTACATCGAAAGTTTACTAAAGAAGTACGAAAGTTTACTAAAGAAGTACGAAAGTTTAGCTGACTAAGTACGAAAGTTTACTGCCGAAGTACGAAAGTTTAGTAAATTACATCGAAAGTTTACTAAAGAAGTACGAAAGTTTACTAAAGAAGTACGAAAGCACCCCTCACCTTGAAAATGGAGGGAGCCAGTTCCTGCCATGCTGGTTTATTTGTAATAAAAAGAGGAAACGGGCAACTAACTTTTTCTTATCTTCGCAACTAATTAAAAAAATATTTTCTTATATGAATCGCCCCATACGTGTGTTAATTGCTAAAGTAGGACTGGATGGTCACGACAGAGGAGCAAAAATAATTGCTACTTTTTTGAGAGATGCCGGAATGGAGGTAATCTACACGGGGTTGAGGCAAACTCCCGAAATGGTTGTGAATGCTGCCTTGCAGGAAGATGTAGATGCTATCGGAATTAGCATTTTATCGGGAGCGCATAATACTGTTTTTCCTAAAATAATCAAGTTAATGAAAGAAAAAGGATTGAATGATGTGCTGCTGACAGGTGGTGGAATTATACCTGAACAGGACATGAAAAAACTGCAGGAACTTGGAGTAGGCAAATTGTTTGCCCCGGGAACCAATACGGATGAGATTGTTTCGTACATTAAAGAGTACGCAGAAAAATATAGAAATTACTAATGCGCCTCACTTCCTGCGGTGCTTAAAAAATAAAAAATGAATTACGCAAACCTTTTAACAGTAGTGGACAATGGAATATTAACCATCACCATTAATCGTCCTGATAGATTAAATGCTTTAAACAAAAAAACGATTGAAGAATTAAGCATTGTTTTAAAAAATGCGGAAGGTGATGATGAAGTAAAAGCAATTATTATAACGGGTTCGGGACAAAAGGCATTTGTGGCTGGAGCAGATATTTCTGAATTTGCAAATTATACTGCCGAACAGGGAAAAGCATTGTCTGCCAAAGGGCACGTTCAGTTATTCGATTTGGTGCAAAACCTCGCTAAACCTGTAATTGCTGCCATTAATGGTTTTGCGCTTGGAGGAGGATTGGAATTAGCTATGGCATGTCATATTCGCATTGCATCAGACAATGCAAAAATGGGATTGCCCGAAGTATCGCTCGGTGTTATCCCCGGATATGGCGGCACACAGCGGCTCGCTCAATTGGTTGGAAAAGGAAAAGCATTTGAAATGATTATGACAGCTGATATGATTACTACAGAAGATGCGTATAAATGGGGCTTGATTAATCACATTACAACACAGGAAAATTTACTTGCCAAATGTACTGAAATGGCAACTAAAATTATTTCACTTTCGCCTTCGGCAATAGCCAGTGCCATCCGTGCGGTAAATGCTAACTTTCAGAATGGGGTAAATGGCTTTGAAGTAGAAATAGAAGAGTTCGGAAAATGTTTTGCCACACAAGATTTTAAAGAAGGAACTTCTGCTTTTTTAGAAAAAAGAAAACCTGGTTTCACAGGAAAATAAAAATAAGTTTAGTATAAAGTCCAATGTCTAAAGATTATACAATGAAGTTGTCAAAAGTTGATTTTTAATAACTCCCAAGGGTATCTATTAATTGTAAAACAATAATATTTACCATTGGGAGAAAAAAGAAACAATGATACGAAAATCGCTTGTACTACTTGATAATCCTTTACTTTAGC
>JANYDQ010000056.1 GCA_025363555.1 Bacteroidota bacterium
TAATAGTAGTCCATGTTTGCCCACTATCTACAGAATATTCGATATTAACATTTGCAGCTGTATCATTACTTAACCAATTAATATAAGTAACAGCAGGAAAATTGATACTATCACCACCATTAGGAGAAGTTAAAATAATAAATGGGGCTTGGATACTAAAGAGGCTATCACTTGTATCATACACTATTGGATTGGTTGCATTCGCTATTCTGATAATACAATTAGAAGAAACATAATTAGGTACAAGCCATGAATATTGACCTGTATTTGCAGGAATGTTTTGAGTAACCGACTGCCAGGATAATCCATCATTATAAGAAAAATCAATATTAATAGTAGTTACCAATACCTCACTCCAGGTTATTATATGAGCAGTGCCAGCTACCAGTGTTGCTTCATTATTTGGAGATAGTACTGTAATAGATTGTGGTGGGTAATAAACAGTAAAAGCAAAATTATTTATATCACTTATAGTAGCATTAATTGCATTAGAAACTCTTATTCGGGCAACTGTAGAAGGAGTAACATTTATATTCGTCCAAGTATAAGTAGAATCGGATGCAAGTACGTTTGTAGCGATAGTACTCCAAGTATTACCGTTATTAGCAGAATAGTCTATCTTTACATTATTAAAGCCATTAGCAACCCAAGTAATAACCTGTGTACTGCCTTCTTCCCATTGTTCTCCTCCATTAGGAGAAGTAAGCGTAATCGTTTGCGCTGCAAATAGCCTTATAGAAGTAGTTATAAGTATAAAACAAAGTATATATATTCTTTTCATAATAGATGTTTGTTTAATTATTTAGGTTACAAAAGTAATATAAATAATAAGATAATCCTATTAAATAATATTCTTACTAAAAGAATATAGCTATTAACACAAGGCTTTTATAACATCGTGCTTCGTAATAATAAATGTTTTATCGGTTTTAAAATCACGAACAAGAATAGCAGGATTTTCAGCAGTAATCATGCGTGCTAATGAATCAATAGGTGTACTAATATCGGCAAACGGAAAAGCAGGTTGCATAATACTATTTATGGCATTGCTCTTTATATCAGGATTTTTAACAATAGCAGCATATAATTGATTCTCGCTAATAGAACCTACAATTCGTTTATCATGTGTTACTGGAATTTGAGAAATGTCCAAACTGGTCATTATATCAATAGCCTTTTCTATCTTATCAGATGATTCCATAGTGATTAATTCTCCATTAGCGGTAGTATTTATAAGGTCTTTGGCAGTAATACCTTTCTTATCATAAAATCCTTTTGCAAACATCCATTCATCATTAAACATTTTGCCCAGATAACGAGTACCATGGTCATGGAAAATAATCACCACCAAATCTCCTTTTTTCAGTTTATCTTTTAATTGCATCAAGCCAGCCATAGCACTACCAGCACTATTGCCAGCAAAGATTCCTTCTTCACGTGAAATTCTTCTGGTCATTAAAGCTGCGTCTTTATCCGTAACCTTTTCAAACAAATCTATAATACTAAAATCCACATTTGCAGGTAAAAAATCTTCACCGATTCCTTCTGTTATATAAGGATATATTTCTTCCTTATCAAAGATACCTGTTTCTTTGTATTTTTTAAATACAGAACCATACGTATCAATACCCCAAATTTTAATAGTCGGATTCTTTTCTTTAAGATACCTGCCCGTACCACAAATAGTACCACCAGTACCTACACCAACCACTAAATGAGTGATTTTCCCTTCTGTTTGTTCCCAAATTTCAGGACCAGTTTGCTCATAATGTGCTTGTGAATTACTCAAATTATCATATTGATTCGGTTTCCATGAATTAGGAACTTCTTTTTCTAACCGTGATGACACCGAATAATAAGAACGAGGGTCTTCTGGCTCAACGTTTGTAGGGCATACAATCACTTCGGCACCAAATGCTTTTAGTGCATCCACTTTCTCTTTACTTTGTTTATCAGTGGTAGTAAATATACACTTATACCCTTTAATAATAGCAGCAATGGCTAAACCCATTCCGGTATTTCCACTGGTACCTTCTATAATAGTACCACCAGGTTTTAATCTGCCATCTTTTTCAGCATCTTCTATCATCTTTAATGCCATTCTATCCTTAATAGAATTACCAGGATTAAAGGTTTCTATTTTAGCCAACACGGTAGCTTCAATATCCTTGGTGATGTTATTAATTTGTACCATAGGTGTATTACCAATCGTACCTAATATATTTTTGTGATAGCTCATCGTTTTATTTTAGGTGGCAAAAGTAGGAAATAATTAATGGAATAATTTTTTATTTTCAAATATAAATTTATTCACATAAAACGCACAACTATTGAAGTGTGCTTATACAATGGCAAAAGTTGACTTAAAGCTTACTTTTCACAACAAACTTAGCGCATTTCTGATAATAAGCAATGTAAAAGAAAATAAACCGGAGCCAATAAGGAAGGCATTCTGTAGGTTACGACCATTCCTAAATATAATTGCTGCAATAATTATTACCAGGTAAAGTACTAAAACTGAAAAATAAATAGCTTTGGAATGTCTTATCAAATAACCATTGTATAAACTTCGTGAAGGGTATATCTTAAATTTGCTCATGCACTTTTTTTTGATAATAAACTGACACCTATTTTTTAAATTTTAATTATTATTAATCCTGCAAAGCTAAACTTTATTTCCCAATTTCAAAACAAAAAAAAACGCCACCAATACTTTGGAGGCGTTTTTGTTAGTATAAAACTTTAGGTACTATTCTATTTATTAGGCACATTCACCGGATTTGAAACACCTGCATTGCCAGTTCCGGTGCTGTTAATGCGGTCATGGCATTGCGCAGTAAAACATAAATAGCTTCCAGTCTGGTTACCGTATCGGCATTGATAGGTGGTTTTGCGGGTCCATGGTTAACGATTTCTCATAAGCCTTTCTTAATCCTGTTAATTTGTCCCCTAAACTGTCTTGTAATGCTCTTGAAAATTTTCCTACTCCACTCCTGATTTTTTTATTTTAGATTATTTTATCAGTTATTTGTTAAAAAATAGGTATTTTTACTAAATGATTGATTATCATAGGACTGGATGGCTATATTTTATACCATATTGCCATCCAGTTTTAATTGGGAAGCTATATTTTATACCATATTGCCATCCAGTTATAATTGGGAAGCAATATGGTATAAAATATAAGGGTTTTTTTATGCCCAAAACCATTCCCTTCAAAAATAAATAGGAAAGTAAAGAATAAATTCCTTTAAAAAGTGTATGATATTTAATTTGCGAAGTCATCCTTTATTTGATAGCGCAAACATAAATTAATAAAAAATGATAGGCTTCCGCAAAAATAATTAAAGCTTTCGCAGAAAAATTAAAGCTTTAAAAAAAACCATACCTTATATTATAGGAGTGCTTTTTATTTTATTTTTTGGATTTGGATGAATTGTTAATTAAAGAGTACGTTTGACGATTATCATTTTTGATATGAACTACAATGTAAATATTCATCATAGAAAATCTACCAGACTAAAAGTATATGATTATAGCTTGTCAGGTGCTTATTTTATAACCATAAGCGTGCATGAAAAACAATGTTTATTCGGCAAAATAAACACCAGTCCCTACAATCGAAAATGATGATACGGTAATGAATTATTCTGAATGCGGAACAATTGCCCATAATGAATGGCAGAAATTATCGGAACGATTTCAAAATTTTGAATCAAATGTTTTTCAAATAATGCCCAATCACCTGCATGGCATTATGAAAAATGTAGGGGCGAACCTGCGTGTTCGCCCTGACTCCAGCATGACATCGGGCGATGGCGCGGCTTTGGGCGATGGCGGGGCTTTGGGCGATGGCGCGGCTTTGGGCGATGGCGCGGCTTTGGGCGAACAAATATGTTCGCCCCTACATCGGGTGGTTCAATGGTTTAAAACAATGACCACAAACGAATATATCCGCGGAGTTAAAAATTTGGAATGGCAATCTTTTAATGGAAAATTATGGCAACGCAATTATTACGAACACATTATCCGCAATGATAAATCATATCAAACCATCAGTGATTATATTATTAATAATGTAGCAAAGTGGAAGGAAGATGGTTTTTATATGGAATAATAAAGTAACTTTGCGCGTATGATGCGATTGTAGGGACTGGGCTTGCCCCTGTCCTACCCCCTGCTGGTGCGGACTTGCAGTCCGTATCCTACACTATGGGTATTAAGTATCGCATTGGGTAA
>JANYDQ010000062.1 GCA_025363555.1 Bacteroidota bacterium
TTTCTTCGTTGTCCATGTTGTAAACTTCGTTGTCCATGTTGCAAACTTCGTTGTCCATGTTGTAAACTTCGTTGTCCATGTTGTAAACTTCGTTGTCCATGTTGTAAACTTCGTTGTCCATGTTGTAAACAAGAAAAATAATGAACATCTTGTGAACGAGATGACGATTTATATGCCTGGTTTATCTTTTAAGAAGGTTAGTATTGAATAAATTGGTAATAGTGTAACACATATACTATATGTTAGTCAGTTTCTGCTTACATTACATTGCCGGGTCAAAAAGTTATTAATTCCTGTAAGTAAATTATCGTCTGTTTTATTATATAGATTCATTTAACCGGGAAAATAATTAGTAAAATATAACCTGCGTTAGATAAATTGGGGTTTTTAGTAAAGTGCGTTAATCCGTAAACTTAAGTGCGTTAATTTTTGGTGAGGGTTGATATTAAATAATTTAGTATAATTGCAAGTGCGTATATTTATATGTTATAGGCAATCGTACGGGTGCGCGTAGCAGACACGAACCAGACCAGGAAAACACAGTAACACATTAACACAATTGTAAAATGACACGACACTTAATAATATTATTTTCTCTAATCTGTTTTTCCTTCGTGGACAAACCAAGGGACAAGGACAAAGAACAGTTTGTTGAAATTAGAGGTAAAAAACAATACTATCTTAGCAAAGGAAACGGAGAACCCGTTATTTTTTTCATAACTGGTCTTGGGCCTACGATGGACGACTTTGAAGCAATACAAAATAAGTTATCCAAGACTAATAGAGTAATCTGTTACGACAGAGCAGGAATAGGAAAATCAGAATCGTTTAATAACGAACGAAACCTTGAAAATATATCTCTTGAATTAAAAGAATTAGTTGACAAAATTGGATTAGACAAACCATTTATACTTGTGGGACATTCAAGAGGTGGACCAATCGCCCGTTACTTTGTAAGTAAATATCCTGAAAAAGTTTCTGGATTACTTTTAATTGACCCAGCTATTCCCGAATATAGGTGGAAGAAAAGAGAGTTAAGAACAGACAAAGAAAAAATAGAATTTGATAATTATTACAACTCATTTTGCTCTGACAGTACAAAATATACAGCGACAATTAGAAATGAATCTAAACACACTTCCACAACAGACTCTTCATCAGTATATGGTTTAGGATTTCCTTTAAATATACCAATTACATTAATTGCTTCAAATCAAATAACAATAGACAAGTACAGTAAAGAAGAAATTAAAATTAAAGTTGAACTTCTTAATAGTTATTTTAAAATTAATCCCCGAATAAAACTAATACTTACTGACAAATCAGGACACTACATTTATGACACCGAACCCGAACTTGTAATTAATGAAATTGTATCAATTGTAAACAAAATAAAAACAAGTGGTAAGTAATAACACAGAAACGTGGAAAAGAAATAAAGACAATGGACACGAAAGAAACTACTGCTGATAACATCGCCTTGCCGAAAATGCCGCCAAAAAGCGTTCTGCTAATTTTAAAGTGTCTGCAAGGCGGCACTTCGGCAAGCCCTGACCGTTATAGGCAATGGTAGTGCGACCATGCAACTTCACAATGACTTATAAAATGCCACCAGACAGAACTCGCATTTATTTAATCCTCAAAACAATCCTCGTGATAATTTATTGAATTACTCCAAAGAAAGCTTTGAGAATCACAAAGCCCTATTAATTTTGCTTTGTAAAAGATTTGAAGCCAAATAATATACTGAATAAAGCGCAAAAGCCTAAATCCAAATAAATAATAGAGTTAAATTGTAAAGTAAATTTGGCAAATAGCATTACGCAAAACATAGTTAACCAACCACCAAGATTTGAACGAATAGCTAGTTTTAGTCCCTCTTCACTTTTTATTTTAGCTCCCGCTAATCCAATCACAACATAACCAACACATAAAGCTCCAGTGCTTCTTATAAAAAGTAATCCATATTCATCTGTAGTAATTCCATGAAATTCTGCGAAGAATGTTGGTAAAGGCAGAAGCTATTCCAGCGATTAATAAAAGTGTATTTGATTTCATAATTATTTTTTTTTAATTGTTATTAATGCTTATTTATTGGGGAAAGGAATATATCCTTTATAACCGATTAATTTAGCAAAGCGACCGACAACTTTTGCCATAAATTTTTGAGCAATAATTGGAGGACCTACTATAAACAACTCCCCATAACATTCATTTAATATTGCAGCAAATTGAAGTGTACTAGGAAGACCTTGTTTATTCGTTTTACCTTGCCAATCTAAAGAATACATAGACTCTAAAAAGAACTCTGTTTTTAAGGCGGGTCTTAATTCTCCAATTGCGACCAATTCTTCTTTGCCAGCATTCCACCATTTGTGTGCAACATTTGGAGGAACGGTATATTTCTCACCAGATTTTAAAACCATTTTCTTTCCATCAACAATTAAATTTAATTCGCCTTTAATAACTTCAAATGTTTCGCTTTGAATTGGATGATAATGTTCTGGTGGTCCGTCTCCTCCTGGCTTCACCCAAAGTTCCGCACTCATTAATTCTCCTTTTGAATCTTCTGAAGTAATTAAAAATTTTCCTTTGTCTCCAAAGGTTTTGTTTTCGATAACTTGATTTGTTTTTGCCATGATTTTTAATTTTAATTAATAGTTTATAATTAGGTCAGCGACCAAAAGTAAGGTATTTTTTTGAATTGTAGTACAATGACCTAAAATATTTTTTAACTTCGTCCAAAATGAAAACGAAACGAGAAGAAATATTAGCCGTTGCACTTGACTTGTTTAATGAAAAAGGCATTGATAATGTTACGACCCGGGAGATTGCTAAAGAGCTTAATATGAGCTTAGGTAACCTTACTTATTATTTTCCTGCTAAAAATGATATTGTTCTTGCACTAACCCAAGAAATAACTAAAGTAGTAGACGAAGCTTTGTCAAAAAATTCGGTAAAGGAAGCCCCAAATCTGCTAATTCAGTATTTTAAGCAAGTGGAAATAATTTTTATTGCTCATTTAAAATTTAAGTTTATTGTTCACAAACGATATGGTGAGATTATTAGTTCGTTTCCTGAAGTACAGAAGGTGGCTCAAGATTTTTTAAAAATTCGATTCGATGCTTGGGAACAATTAAATAAGCAATTAGTTAAAGAAAAAATTGCCAAGCAAGAATTAGTGGAGAACTCTCACGCCCATAGCCACATCCTAAATATTTTAGCCCTATACTGGCATCAGGAATTTTTAATTTACTATCCAAATTTGACCGACAAACAAAAAGTTCAACAAGCATTGTCTATATTTTTCCAATCTTACAAACCCTACTTGACGAAAAAAGGACATGGCATCATAACGCCATTACTGAAAAAATTGAACCACTATTAATTGTACTTTTAACAACTTAAACTATGACAAATATTACTACGGACACAAGAACCAACTGGCTATAACAGCACCTACAATAAATTGGCGGCTCAGTGGTTAAATGAAGCTTTGTGCTTCGTATCAAGTTCTGCCTGTCGTTGGTGTTTTCACCAACAACTCAACCTTCCCCTCCACCAACCACCCACTATCCCTATCTTTGCCCACATGAAAGTATATAGCCTCACCTATTTTATATTGTTCTGCCTGCTGTTTGTGTTTTCACCAACAACAAATCTCC
>JANYDQ010000063.1 GCA_025363555.1 Bacteroidota bacterium
ACCCCCCGCCACTTTATTTACTCTTTTTGTTGTAACTTTTATTAATAAAGGGGGTAGAACACCTCCTCATAATTGCCTCAAATGGAAAAATAAGTCTCAGTTTCGGGTTTTTAGGTTAATTATTTACCATTCGGCTATTTATTTATTGTTTAATCAGTTTCTTAATCACTATTCCTCTTTTAGTTTGTAAATCTACAAAATAAATACCTTTTGGAAAACTACTTAAATCCATTTCTGGTTTTAGCGTTTGTATCTTAGTTTCAAAAACAATTTCACCCAATATATTCTGAATTTTGATGGTGGAACCAATAAATGAACGAACCAATGAACCATCAATAGTTATCTTATCTGAACAAGGATTAGGACTTATTATAAAGTCCCCGTTAGTAATCACATCATTTATCCCCACCGTAGTTCCAAACCCGGGACCATCCACCACATTAATAGTGATAGGTTGAAGATGAGTATGCAGGGAATCAACTGCAAACAACGAATCACAATACGTTTGAACACACCCTGAACCATTATCCACCGTTAAGCAAAGTTGGTAAGGACCAATGTTGGCATACGTATGCGAAGGATGTTGCACAGCCGAAAAAGTAGAATCCCCAAAGTTCCAGCTATACGTAAGATTACCCCCGAAAGACAAATCAGTAACCGTATAAGCATTTGGATTCACAGAATTTGTATCCTGCGCCACGTTAAACAAAGCCATACACGTATTTAATGCTCCGGTTACCGTAATATTTTGACACATGGTATTGCTGCAACTTCCCGCAGAAACGGTCAGACAAACAGTATAATTTCCTGTCGCATAGGTATGTGTTGGCGACTGTGCAGCAGAAGTATTTCCATCACCAAAATCCCACAGGTAAGTATAACCATTGCCTATGGAAGCATTAAATGCCCAATAGTTAAAACCATTGGTAGAATCCGGAACCATTGTGAAATTGGCAGTAAACGGAGCGGTTATGGTTACATTTACTGTATCGGTTTTCATACAACTGGTGCTGTTATCAGTTACAGTAATCACATAAGCAGTAGTTTGATTTGCCATTGCTGTAGTATTCTGTAAGGTGTCATTGGCAATGTTGCCTAACGAAGCAGTCCATAAATAAGAAAAATTAGAAGGGATAGGAGGATTGCTGTTACAATGATAAAAACGGATATCAGGGTGAAAAGCTACTGAAGCAATAAATCCTGTAATTCCAGAGCATTGGTCAGATTGGTCGCTCAATACATATTGGCAGGAAGTGTTGGTGGTAGCAGTTTGTGCACAATGTGCATTATAAGTATAATTTGGAAAAGGAGGTCCTTCGTTGTTACACACCTGGACAATAATATTGGAAACGCCATCCCAAATAAAGGCATTGGTAAAAACAAAAGAATTCCAGCCTGTGGTAATTGTTACGGTTGACGCAGGAAAAACAGTATATAGTCCGGTTTCAAAAACAGGATTGCCGGCACTAAATGTAGTAAGATTGGTTCCACCCATTTGAATGGTATATTCATGAAAAGTAGTAATCCCGCCTGCACTGAAAGCGGTTACATCAAAATCAAGCTGGTCTATTTTGCCTCCTGTTATTCCTGCGGCATTTAATTCGGCAGCAGTATATAAATACTGCTGGCTGGTGGAAGTGTACCAATTTGCAAATGGTGCAGGGAAACTAAAGCCGGAGTTGGAAGCTAAACCGGTTCCAATCGTTGCTACTGCTGCCGACCCTCCGCAACCTCCTGATGTACTTAGTCCGCAATACTGTGAAACATAATTCCCTGAAAAAGCAACATCAAGTGTGGCTATGCCGCCTCCGCAAAAAGCAGTATCGCTGCTTGCTATTATTTGAAACTGCGATGCAGGTTGAATAACATTGGCTGTGGCAATAAAGGTCATCATATTGCTGCTGTCGGTTACGGTTAATGTATAAACTCCCCCGCACAGATTAGTGATAGCGGAAGTAGCTGCGGTGAAATTATTAGGTCCTGTCCATGAAAAACTAAATGAACCACCACCACCGCCAGTTATAAATCCGTTCGCAGTTCCGTTACAATATCCATTGCAGTTTATATCTGTGTGAGTGGTGGTGGCGACAGGTAAAGGCTGAACAATTATTACCTGTGCAGTATCATACGACCCATCAGAAATATCAGTAACCGTAAGGGTATAAGTCCCTGCACAAAGTGCGGTTATGTTGGTGGCTGTGGCAGCATACGCACCCTGACCAGCCCAAGTAAAAACAAAAGGACCCGTTCCCCCGGCAGTAACAAAGCCGTTTGCTGTTCCGTCACAAACACTATAGGCAGTACAGTTGGTATGAGTAATGGATGCAATATTTCCGTTGGCAAATACCGCAACACTTAATAGTACTGCCAGCATAGTCATCATGTTTTTTTTCATATTGGTTTTTTTTCTAATGAATAACGATTTACTTATTCTATATATAACCTGATTTATTGAAAGGGTTGCCTGTAACAATTATAAGACTTGATTTATTACCTTCAATTCGTTTGCTTTCAACATTCTTTTATTAATAAGTTTTAATAAAGATTAGATTTAAAGTCCAAATATAGACTTTCTTTGTATTATTAAAGATGTAAATTTTTAAATAATAGTTGCATCTCTACTAAACTGATAAGAAAATACATTTAAAATCCCGCCCTTTTCTTTTGGCGAGGATGAAGGGTAAGGCTTATGAACTATATTGACATCATGCTGTGCATTCCCCTGATATGGGGCTTTTATAAAGGTTTTACCAAAGGTCTTATTATAGAAGCGGCATCTCTCATTGCTTTTAGTTTTGGAGTTTGGGGGGGCATCCATTTCTCCGATTTTGTGGCTGCAAAAATAAAGCAATGGTTCCATTGGCAATCTCCCTATTTGCCCGTTGTTTCATTTGCTGTCACTTTTCTGGGAATTATAATAACCATCTTTTTTATTGCAAAGCTCATCCAAAAAATGGTTTCCGGAATGGCATTAGGCGGAATAAATAAAATACTGGGGGCAGTGTTTGGTGCTTTAAAATTTGCCATGGTAATGAGTGTAATTATATTTGTTATAGATGCGATCGAAAAGTCTTACCCCTTAATCACCTTTAAAACCAAGCAAGAATCAGTGCTTTACCATCCCATCGGGAAAATTGCACCCACTTTAATTCCTGCACTTCGCAACAGTAAAATAGCTGAACTCCTTCCCAAGCCCGGAGATATGGAAGTTGAAATGAAAGGAAAGTTGAAGGAGAAATAAACTTTCAATCACCATCTCACCTCTTATTATTTTACACAAAAAAAGAGCCGGATAGTTTACCCGGCTCTTTTTTAATAATTACATAATAACTTACCTCACCAAAGTAACATTACCTATATAATCGTGTTTTTCTTTATTGGTATCTTTTATATGAATAACATATACATACACATCTTCCTGCTGCACCACTTTGTTTTCGTTCATATCTCCCATCCAGTAGTGAAGCAAATCATCCGTAAAGAAAACCTTATTGCCCCAGCGGTCGTAAATAGTCATTTCAAAAGTAAGCACATTGGTGGCTTTGCAATAAAACTCATCGTTTATTCCATCATGGTTTGGCGAAAAAGCATTGGGAATAAAACAGGTAAATTCCGGAGTTATGTCCACACATATTTGCAAAGAGTCAAAACACATACCTGCATTTCCAACCGTAAGCATGGCACAATAATTACCTACATGAGAATACGTGTGAGAAGGATTTCTTTCGCTGCTGGTATCGGTAGCCATGTTATACGAATCGCCAAAATCCCAATGCCACGAAGTAGCTCCGGTAGATAAATCGGTAAACTGGATACTGGGAGTATAAATACTTGCCGAAGCCGGACACGAAAAATTAGCAACCGGGTAAGCCGTTACGTTAATCAGGTTGGTATAAACGGTGGTTGCAGAACATCCGGCAGCAGATGTTACCTGGAGCGTTACAGAATAAGCACCTGCCTGGGCATAGCAATGGGCACCCGGGCTTTGTGTATTGTCTGTATTTCCATCGCCAAAATCCCATGCCCAGGTAGCAATATTGCCCGAGGTAATGGTGGAGGTGTTACTAAAAGTTACGCAAACCGGTGCACAACCCGTAACCACATCCGGTGTGGTAGCTGCCACAGGAATAGGATTGATAATTACAATGGCAGTTCCTGTAGAAGTTCCCTGGCAATTAACATCCGATACAGAAGAAATAGTATAAGTTCCCGTTCCCGGAGAAAGTATAATGTAGGGAGATGCGTTAGCGATAACAGTAGTAGAAACAGTTCCGTTGGAATAGGTAATGCTCCATGGGGCAATTCCCGTTAGGGTAATATTTACCGGTGCCGGTGTGGTTCCAAAACAAACCGAACTGCCGCCTGAAACAACAGCAGTTGGCAAAGAATTTATAACCACCGTTGTGCTGTCGGTGCCCGGGCAACCCAGCACAGTAACCAGCAAATGATACATACCAGCCATTGCCAAAACGGAAGTAGTACTTACCGTTGGGTCTTCCAGTGCCGAAACAAATCCGTTTGGACCTGTCCATGAATACACACCACCTGCAAAAGTAGTGGAAGTCAAATCTAACTGCGAACCTGCACACACAGGTCCATTGTTACCCGCCACCGGAATAGGGTTTGGATTTACCGTTACCGTAAAAGGTACAGTATTGCCCACGCACAAAGCAGGCACAGGACTGGTGGGAGTGATGATATAAGTTACCGTTCCGGGAGTTCCGCTGTTTGCAATAGCATCGCTTATGTTTCCCACTCCATTAGCAGAAAAACCGGTTATGGAAGGAGATGATGCAGTGGCTGTCCAGGCAAAAGTGGTTCCTGTAACTGCCGATGTGGGTGTAAAAGTAGCCGTTGACCCCGAACAAATGGTTTGTGCCAAAACAGCATTGGTTACCGTAGGAGTAGGATTTACAGTTACTACAAAATTAACAGGATTAACCGGGCAAACATAACCAGGACCCGAAGGAGTAACCGCATAAGTTACCGTTCCGGGAGTTGCTCCTGTATTATTTATCACGTCAGAAATAGTTCCGGCACCTGCTGGGGTATAACCGGTAACGGTTACGGCAGAAGCCGAAGCCACCCAGCTAAAGGTAGCACCGGTTACGTTAGAGGTAGGAACAAAAGTGGCTGTTCCGCCCGAGCAGAAAGATTGGGTTAATACCGCATTAGTAACAGCAGCTATTGGGTTTACTGTTACTACAAAGTTAACAACCGGACCCGAACAGGCATTTGCCGTATTTCCTACGGGAGTTATTACATAAGTAACAGTTCCCGGTGCGGCACCAGTATTGGTTATAATATTGCTGATGTTCCCTGTTCCTACAGGAGCAAAACCTGTTATTGTTCCGGCAGAAGAAGTTGCTGTCCAGTTAAATGAAGTTCCTGCCACAGTTGATGTTGGGTTAAAAGTAGCCGTTCCGCCCGAGCAGAATGTTTGAGTTAAAGTAGCATTCGACACATTCGGAATCGGGTCCACCGTTACCACAAAGTTGGCTATTGTGCCGGGACAGGCGGCTCCGCCTGGTCCTGTTGGTGTAATCACGTAAGTTACCGTTTCAGAGGTTGTACCACTGTTGGTCAAAACATCATTAATATTTCCTGCACCATTCAAACTGTTACCCGTTATGTTTCCGCTCGAACTTGAACTTGTCCATGCAAAAGTAGTTCCTGCAACATTAGATGTTGGACTTAAGGAAGCGGTACCACCCGAACAGAAAGTTTGGGTCATCGGATTATTGGTAACTGTAGGAGTAGGGTCAACACTAACAGTAAAGTTTATAAATTGTCCCGAGCAAAATAAAGGTCCTGGTCCGGAAGGAGTAATTGTGTAAACCACTGTTCCCTGCGTATTGCCGGTGTTGGTTATCATCTCACTGATATTTCCCGTTCCTGCAGCACTAAAACCCGTTATAGTTCCTGCAGATGCAGATGCTGTCCAGTTATAAGTAGCGTTTAATACATTTGAAGTAGGAGAAAAAATGGCAATATCTCCCGAACAAATATTTTGAGCCAGAACAGCATTTGTAATTGTTGGAACCGGGTCAATAGTAACTATAAAGTCAGAAGGTGTTCCCGGGCAAAAAGAAGTAGCCGGTCCGGTAGGGGTTATTGAATAAGTTACCGTTTCAGGAACGTTACCAGAATTTGTAATAATTTGAGAAATCGAATTGCCATTTCCGGCAGAAAACCCTGTAACATTTCCTGATGAACCTACAGCGGTCCAAGCAAAAGTGGAATTCGCTACATTTGATGTAGGGGAGAAAGATGTTGTTCCATTCGAACATATATCTTGTGTTAATGTCGGATTATTAATGGCTGGGGTAGGGTCAACAGACACTATAAAATTAACCGATGGTCCCTGGCAGAATAATGGTCCGGGTCCTGTAGGAATAATCGTATAGGTTACTGTACCTGTTGTATTTCCTGAATTGGAAACGATGTCATTGATGTTTCCTGTTCCATTAGCACTGTATCCTGTTATAGTTGCCGAAGAACTTGTTGCAGTCCAGTTAAAAGTTGCTCCGGCAGGATTTGAAGTTGGATTAAATGTCGCATTTCCTCCCGAACACACTGTTTGTGTTAAAACAGCATTGGTAATAATTGGCAAAGGATCGACAGTTACAACAAAATTCACAAACGGTCCGCCACAAAAACTTGGTGCAGGACCGGTAGGGGTAATCACATAAGTTACCGTTTCTGAAGTTGTGCCCGAATTAGTAATCGCTTCGTTAATATTTCCGGAGCCGATAGGGCTAAATCCTGAAAGATTTCCAGAGGAAGCACTTGCAGTCCACGCAAAAGTTGTTCCCGCAACATTCGACAGAGAATTAAATACTGCCGAAGAATTAGAACAAATATTTTGAGTTAAAACAGGATTAGTGATAGAAGGAATAGGCTCAACAGTAACGTCAAAATTAACCGGGGTTCCCGGACAACCCAGGCTAGGGCTGGATGCTGTAATTACATAAGTAACAATTCCAGAAGCATTGGCTGTATTAGTCAGCAAATCATTTATATTTCCGGCTCCGGAGGCTGTGTTACCTGTCGTTGTTCCTGCTGATGAAGAAGATGTCCAGGCAAAGGTAGCCCCTATTACATTGGATGTTGGATTTATAACTGCGTTGCTCCCCGAACAAATATCAAGGGTTAAAGGGTTATTAGTTACAGATGGTGCAGGGTCAACTGTTACAATAAAATTAACAGGAGAACCAACGCAATTAGAGGCGGGTGGTCCTGTTGGTGTTACCACATAGGTTACAGTACCTTGTGCCGGGCCGGCATTGGTAATTACCTGGTTAATATTACCTGTTCCGTTTGCAGTAAATCCGGTAATTGTTCCTGCCGAAGAAGATGCTGTCCAGCTAAAAGTGGAATTCAATACATCGGCAGTAGGAATAAAACTGGCTGTTCCACCCGAGCAAAAGGATTGGGCTAACACTATATTTGTCATCGTTGGAATAGGGTCAACAGTTACTACAAAGTTGGAAGGTGTTCCTGGACAAAAAGAAGGTCCCGGACCTGTTGGTGTAACAACGTAAGTAACGGTTCCGGAAGTGGTTCCCGAATTAGATATTGTTTCAGATATATTTCCTGCTCCTGCTGCTGAAAATCCTGTTATTGTTCCGGCTGATGAAGTTGCTGTCCATGCGAAGGTAGAACCCGCAACATTCGATATAGGATTAAATATTGCCGCGGAACCAGAACAAATGGTTTGGGTGAGCACAGGATTAATAATAGTTGGTGTTGGGTCTTGTGTTATGGTTACCTGGCTGGTAGAAGATGGACAAGGGGCATTAGTAATAACCCATTCAAAAACATTTGGTCCAGGACTCAACCCGGTTACCCCGGAATTATTGGAAGAGATATTAGTTACTACACCTCCGCCCGAAATGGAAGTCCAGGTACCCACGCCAACTGTCGGAATGTTTCCTGCCAGGGTAGCAGTGGTTCCGCAAACATTTTGATTCGGACCTGCATTAGCAATAGATGGTGCTGGATAGACATTCACAATTAAATTAACAGAAGTTCCCGGGCAATTGGATGGTGGAGGTCCTATTGGGGTTATTACGTAAAGAACACTTCCTGCCGTGGTTCCAGCATTTGTCAGTACCTCATTAATATTTCCTGTTCCTGCGGCACTATAGCCGGTAACTCCATTGGCAGAAGAAGCAGTCCAGCTAAAAGTAGCAGTTCCCATATTAGCAGTTGGGTTATAAATGGCTGCCGAACCCGAACAAATAAATTGCTGCGAGGGTGGATTGGTTATTGTTGGTGGTGGATTTACCGTTACCATATAACTAACCGGAGGACCCGCACAAAGTGTGGGTGGTGTTCCGATAGGAGTTATAACATAAGTAACTGTACCGGATATTATTCCTGAATTAGTAAGCGTATTAGCAATAGGACCGGTACCTGCGCCCGGAAACCCGGTTACGCTTCCTAACGGATTAGCACTTGCAGTCCAGCTATACGTTCCTCCGGCAACTGGGGTTACTAAAGGGGTATAGTTTACTGCGGTGCCGGAGCAAATTGTTAATGGAGCAGGAAGATTAGTAACAGCAGGCAAAGGGTTCACAACAACCGTAACCGTTCCTACACAGGTTGCGCCCGGGGTAGTTACTGTAACTGTGTAAACTCCGGCAGCGGCTAAAGTAGGGGATGCGATGGTTTGATTTTGTCCATTCATATTAAAACCATTTGGTCCGGTCCAGTGATAAAGGGTAGCTCCGGCAACAGCATTACAGGTTAAATTTAAAGGAGAACCTGCACAAACAGGACTATTACTTCCGGCTGTGGCAGCACAAGCTCCCGTACAGGTTATGGAACCTGCCGGGCTCACTGGCCAATTAACAGTTGTTCCGGTAGTATTGGAATAATTGGTAGTTAATAATATATAGGTTTGACCTGCAATGGCATTAAATGTCCATGAATTTAAACCTGCAGTTGAATAGTTGCAATTAAGAACATTTGCAGCAGATAATCCGGCACAGCCCGCAGCAGGATTTCCAAATGGACCCCACATACAATAATCTATATCAGGATTTCCACCACCGGAACCTGTTGAGTTGGCACCCATGGTTATCGGACCAGTAATTGTAGCCTGAAAAACATTCCAGATTGGATTGGGCGAAGAGCCAAGACAACTGTATATTCCACCACTTCCAAGCGAAGGTTGTCCGCTACACATAGTATTGGTTGGATTAGTGGCTATACAATTAGGAGTAAGGCAAGAGTTACCGGGGTTACACGGTGGTGGTGGTGGTGGCGGTGGTGGTGGCGGTGCAGCCTGTTGGCTTGAGGATCAATGCAGCGACGTCAATGGCCATGCAGCAGCAGGGGGGTGCGCACTGTTCGACCTGTTGGCTCGTCATGCGCCCTCTGCCCTGTGGCGGAAGGTGCCCTGTGCCGTATGAGCTGTGGCGGAAAGCGCCCTCTGCCCAGTGGCGCAAGGCGGGACAGAATGCA
>JANYDQ010000091.1 GCA_025363555.1 Bacteroidota bacterium
CTTTTATGTTATCACATAAAAGCGTTTCCTTTTTTATTAAAATGAAAAATCTGCTCGTTACCTTATCTTTTGTTGTTTTAAAGTGCTACTCACAAAATTTAGTGCCTAATACCCGCAGTCGCCAGTGTTTTTTACTCGCTACTACTATTCGGGAGCGTCCCGCTCCCTTTTCCCTCGTTTATGTTTTCACCAAACAAACGCATAAAAAATAATAGAAATGACCTTTACCTGTATATTACCAATAGCGAAAAGTTGAAAACCCGGTTTATAACTTTTACTTTCCCCGTTTTTTACAACTAACAAACTGCCTTACATTTGTAATAACTAATTAAAAAAAATAGAAATGAAAAACAAAATTAAACTTTTAGGAATGATAGTACTGGTGCTATCCTTTTCGTTTAAACCAATAAATGAAAAAAGACGAATAATAATAGATGCCGCACATGGCGGTAAAGACAAGGGTGCTGTTATGGGAGATGCTTCGGAAAAGAATATAGTGGAAAATATATCCATGAAAATAAAAGAACTGAATAAAAATGATAATGTGGAAATAGTGTTGCTTCGCGATGAAGATACGTTTATGGAACTGAACAAACGGGTGGAAAAAATAAATACCCTCCACCCTGATTTAATGATTTCATTGCATGTAAATACGTCAACGGATATGTTGGAAAACGGGATAGAAGGATTTGTTAGCCGGGAGAATAGCTTTTATAATTCATCCTTTGCCAAGGCAAATAATTTAGTAAATGCTATTTCAAATGAGAAGTTAGCAAACAGGAAAGTACAGGATAGAAATACTTTTATTAATAAAAATTCCAACTGTCCGGCAGTGCTTTTAGAGTTGGGTTATCTATCTAACCAAAAGGATAAAAATTATTTAACCAGCGAAGCAGGGCAAACAGAAATTGCACTCAAGATAGTGGAATGTTTGAAGAATTAAAATTGTAACGCCCAAGTTTTACGTTTTACTTACCATTTAAAAGCAACATTAAACTCCTACCGGAGTTGCCAGGCGGGTGGGTGGTTTTCTTTCCCCCGGTTTCACCGGGGGCTATTAACATTTGACTCCTCCGGAGTCGTTAGGGTATTTTTAAATCATAATTGCCAAAGGCAATCAGAAATCATTTTTTATCCTAAACAATCCTATATAATCTGCGTTCCATCCTACCCAGCAATTCCAACCAAATCATAATTGCCAAAGGCAATCAGCTCCCCAGTCGTTAGTGTTTTTCGCTCCCGACTACTATTGGTGGCGTTCGTGGCGATAAACTGTTTTTTTTTATTTTCTTTGCATCATTCAAATATTTTATTCAGAAAACAAACTACCTTGGTTTAAACATCCGAAGATACTTTCATATATCAATGAATGCCCATTCAGAACTGGTATTGGGCACTACTTACCATTTTGGAACTACTATAAATGGCACTTCTTATTCCTCCCAGGGATACAATACCAATGATGATAAAAATAGATACTGCCTTTCATTATAAATTTGTACACGATGCTATTTTATCCGCTTTTGAACCTGCTGTGAGTATTGATGATTATGGCAGAAGCGCTCTTGCGGTCGGAGATTTCCTTGGCAACGCTAACATATTTGATTATCTGCAGGTTTATGATTCTACCGGAACGTTGATGTATTCCAAATCGGTAACCGGGATGGGTACTGTAAATTTTGCAAATGTAAATTTCAGAGCAGTTGTTTTCCCTAAATTATACAGCAATGAATTATATCTTGCTGGAGATTATAAAAACGAAATGACGATAGATGGAACCAACCTTACGTGTATTCAAAGTAACAATTATGAAATAGCATTAATAAAGCTTTCATTGCCTTCCCAGCTTGTTACAGGCATTAATTTTTCATCACCCGGCAATGAAGAATTAATTATTGCTCCAAACCCATTTACTTCTCAAACAACCATTACTTTTAATGAAATACAAACCAACACCTTGATTAAAATAACTGACATACTTGGCAAAGAAGTAAAAAGGCAATTGGCAACTGGCAAAAGCGCAACTCTGGATATGAGCGGTTTTGCAAGAGGGATTTATTTTGTGCAGATAACAAATACATCAATAGAATCGGCACAAGTGAAAAATGGAATGAACCGGAAAATAATAATGCAGTAAAACGGTGTAATTTTTCATTTCGCGAGATTGAAATGTTTTTTTTGATAAGATTTGAAGAAGGTGATAGGTACTTTTGTTAAGGGCATTTGAAAGATAACCTTAATAATTACGAACGATTATTTAATAACAGAAACACTGCCAAAATAAGCTCGGCAAACCTTTTTGCCTGTGCAACCAAAAAAATCTTAATTTTGTTGCCCTAATTATAGCAGCAAAAAAGTAATGGATAAATTTTCTTATTTGGGCAATGCAGATACAGTAGCAATTGAAGAATTGTTTCAACACTATTTGAAAGACCCTCTTTCTGTGGAAGCCGACTGGAGGCAGTTCTTTTCGGGATTCGAATTTGCCCGTCAAAACTATGAACACACAGGTAAAATACCTGAAAATGTTTCAAAAGAATTTAATGTAATCAATCTTATTAACGGTTATCGCGGACGGGGGCATTTGTTTTCCAATATCAATCCCATTCGCAAGCGCAGGGACCACAGCCCTAATCTCGATATAGAAAATTTCGGTTTGGCGGCTGCCGATTTGGAAACAGTTTTTCATGCCGGAACTCAAATAGGAATTGGCGCGGCAAAACTAAAAGACATTGTTTTACATCTGCAACAAACCTATTGTCAAACCATAGGAGCCGAATATATGTATATCCGGGTTCCGGAAATGATTCAATGGTTGCAGACAAAAATGGAAGGGTGTAAAAACACTCCTGATTTTTCGCGTTACGAAAAACTGATGATTTTACACAAATTAAACCAGGCGGTAGTGTTTGAGAATTTTTTACATACCAAATTTGTTGGGCAAAAACGCTTTTCGTTAGAAGGTTCCGAATCTTTTATTCCTGCTTTAGATGCCGTTTGCGAAAAAGGGTCTGATTTAGGCATCGAGGATTTTGTAATTGGAATGGCGCACAGGGGGCGGTTGAGCATTCTTACCAATATATTAAATAAAAAGTACGAAGATGTTTTTTCGGAATTCGAAGGCTTTCTTACCGATGATGTGCAATTTGATGGCGATGTAAAATATCACATGGGCTTTTCGAGCGACAGGATAAGCACCAACGGTAAAAAGTTTCACATGAGTTTAACCCCTAATCCTTCTCACCTGGAAGCGGTTAACCCGGTGGTGGAAGGTATTTCGCGGGCTAAAATGGATTGGATACACAAGGGAGATATAAATAAAGTATGCCCCATATTAATTCATGGCGATGCTGCATTAGCTGGTCAGGGCATAGGATATGAATTGTTGCAGATGTCGCATTTAGATGCGTATAGAACAGGAGGTACCGTGCATGTGGTGCTCAATAATCAAATAGGATTTACCACCAATTATTATGACGGGCGTTCCAGTACTTATTGTACCGATGTTGCCAAAGTAACGCTTTCGCCTGTGTTTCATGTAAACGGAGACGATGTGGAAGCAGTAGTTTTTGTAACCCAGCTGGCAATGGAGTTTCGCCAGAAATTTCATCGCGATGTTTTTATAGATGTAGTATGTTATCGTAAATACGGACATAACGAAGGAGATGAGCCCCGTTTTACTCAACCCATAATTTATAAGCTGATTGCCAATCACCCTAATCCAAAGGATATCTATGTGGAAAAATTAATTGCCCAGGAAATTATAGATGTCGATTTTGCAAAAGAAACGGAAAAGAATTTCAGAGATTCGCTCCAGGAAAAACTGGACGAGGCAAAACAAACTGCAAAAACAAAAATGACTTCCTTTTTAAAAGGAGAATGGGACGGGTTTTCCATAGCGGACGGTAATTCGTTTGACATATCGCCGGAAACAGCGGTGACCAAAAAAACATTTTTAGACATTGCCACTAAAACTGTTCAGTTGCCGAAGGACAAAAAAATATTCAGTAAAATTCAAAAACTGTTTGACGACCGCGCAGCAATGATTACCAACGATAATTATGACTGGGCAATGGGCGAACTGATGGCGTATGCAACATTGATGAACGAAGGGCACAATGTGAGGTTTACAGGGCAGGATGTGGAGAGGGGCACTTTTTCTCACCGTCATGCAGTTGTTAAAATGGAAGACACCGAAGAAAAATATGTTCCTTTAAATAATTTTGGTGCCAAAGGACAATTTGATATTTACAATTCTTTGCTTTCCGAATATGCCGTTCTTGGTTTTGAGTTTGGCTATTCACTCGCTGTGCCCCGGGCATTAACCATTTGGGAAGCACAGTTTGGAGATTTTTTTAATGGCGCTCAAATTATCATTGACCAGTTTATTACTTCCGCAGAATATAAATGGAAAAGAATGAGTGGACTGGTGATGCTATTGCCGCACGGTTATGAGGGAATGGGACCTGAACATTCGAGCGGACGATTGGAAAGATTTTTAACACAGTGTGCCGAAAATAATATGCAGATTGTAAATTGTACCACCCCTGCCAACCAGTTTCATGTACTTCGCAGACAATTAAAAAGAGAATTTCGTAAACCATTAATTTGTTTTACTCCTAAAAAATTATTGCGTTATCCAAGTTGTGTTTCCACATTAAAAGACTTTACCGAAAACCGTTTCCGGGAAGTAATAGATGATTCATCAGCCAAAGTAAAATCCATTACTAAGATTGCTTTTTGTTCAGGCAAAATTTATTACGATTTAATGGAAGCCAAACAAAAAGAAGGAAACGAAGAGATAGCAATCGTTCGGTTAGAGCAATTGTACCCCTTGCCCATCATTCAGTTGAAAGAAATACTTGCGAAATATACCAATGTAAAAGAATATTTGTGGGTGCAGGAAGAACCGGAAAATATGGGTGCATGGGCATTCATGAACCGGAGATTCAAAGAAGTGAATTTAAAATATATTGGTAGAAACGAAAGTGCAAGCCCTGCCACAGGCTACGGTAAACTGCATACACAGCAGCAGCAAAATATTATTAACAGTGTTTTTGAAAAGGTTTTAGTAAACAAATAGTATCAAATACAAAGTATTAGGTATAGGGACAAAAGCTATACTTAATACTTTGTACTTATTACTTAATACTCAATAAATATGGCAATTATAGAAATGAAAGTACCAAGCCCGGGCGAATCCATCACAGAAGTGGTTATAGCACGTTGGGTAAAAAAAGAAGGAGATTATGTGGAGAAGGATGAAGTGGTGGCGGAAATAGATTCTGACAAAGCTACATTAACTATTAATGCCGAAGATTCGGGTGCAATAAAATTATTTTCTGCCGAAGGTGATATCGTTAAGGTGGGACAGGTGGTTTGTTCTATTGATACAAGCGTGAAAGAAAGCAAACCAAAACCAGTTGCTGCGGAAGTAAAAAAAGAAACTAAAGTTGATGCAAAAAAGGAAGTTGTAAAAGAAATCGCAAAAGCGGAAGTTGTTTCTGCTCAATCGGAAAGTTATGCAAACGAAACGCCTTCACCAGCAGCAAAGAAGATGATGGATGAAAATAAAGTTCCTGCAAATAAAATTGTTGCTTCAGGTAAAGACGGAAGAATTACAAAGGGAGATGTTTTAAATGCTTTGGCATCCGGATTTGATTCTTCATCCATGACAAAATGGGGTGGGAACAGAGATACGGAACGGGCAAAAATGTCTCCGTTACGGAAAAAATTAGCCCAACGTTTGGTTGCTGTTAAAAACGAAACTGCCATGCTAACTACTTTTAATGAAGTGGACATGAGCGCGATTTATGCTATGCGCATTAAATATAATCCGGCTATCGAAAAAAAGTTTGGAGTTAAACTTGGTTTTATGAGTTTCTTTACCAAAGCAGTTACCGAAGCGTTGAATCATTTTCCTGCCGTAAATGCAATGATTGACGGGGAAGAAATAGTGTATCATAAATATGCAGATATAGGAATTGCTGTGAGTGCACCCAAAGGATTGGTTGTTCCTGTGGTTCGCAATGCAGAACAAATGAGCCTTGCAGAAATTGAAACCGCTATTAAAAATCTTGCTGTAAAAGCCCGTGATAATAAAATTACTTTAGAGGATATGACAGGTGGAACATTTACCATAACCAACGGTGGAGTGTTTGGCTCTATGATGAGTACTCCCATTATTAATCCCCCTCAAAGCGCGATACTTGGAATGCACAATGTAGTGGACCGACCTGTGGCTGTAAACGGGCAAGTAGTTATCCGCCCGATGATGTATGTTGCCTTGTCTTACGACCATCGAATAATTGACGGTCGCGAATCAGTTGGATTTTTGGTGAAAGTAAAAGAGATGTTAGAAAATCCTGTTAAAATGTTGTTTGGTGGCAAAGACCCGAATGAGATTGTATTAGGGTTGTAAGTAAGGTAAGTAAAACTGATAAAAAAACTCCGGACATTTCTGCCTTATTTTTTTATTTTTAGTGGTGGTGACGACACTAATAACCGCTAATAAAAATCGTTTTTCGTCCTTAAACCTTCAGGAAGGGTTCATGAAGGTTCGTGATATAACCATAAAGGTTCATGATATAACCATAAAGGTTCATGATATAATCATAAAGGTTCGTGATATAATCATAAAGGTTCATGATATAATCATAAAGGTTCATGATACAATCATAAAGGTTTCGTGATATAACCATAAAGGTTCGTGAAGTATTCGTGAACCTTTAAGAAGGAATTTGAAACAAAAAAAGTTATCCGGCTTTTATTCAGTGCTTTAAATAAATTTCCATAGAGATAAGAAGTGTAGTTAACCAAATAAAATCTTGCTTTTCATTTAGAATAAAGAACGACACGCAAGTTGATTGTTTCCAAATAAAACTGCAATTCACTTCTTCACTTTAATCTCATAATCAAATTCCAGGATTTCTTTCAAGGCATCATCAATATATTTCGTTCCTATTTCTAAAGGCAACAACATTCCCGAATCGGGCAAGGGGTCAACAGTCAATACTTTAATTTCCTTATTATTTTTTGCTTCTATAAGTTGAGTAATCAGTTTGTCATATTCCCTCGCATACATACTGGTGGTGGAATACTGCTTGTAGAGATAGGATAAAAGAAACAAAGAAACTACAAAAGGAATAACGATGGCAATTGCACTTTTGATAAAAGGATTTGAAATGTGAATTTGATTTCCGATGATTAAAAATACCAAACAACATAAAGCAAATAAAGAAAAACTTGTGAATGTCCAGCCACGAAGGGGAATGCTGTAATAACTCAAAAATAAAACCTGGAACAAATAAGTTATAATTATAGACAACAGTAATGGCAAACAAGCAAACAAAATAATTTTCCTGAAATGTTTTTTGTTTTCATCCATTGAATAGTTGCGTTTTAATTTCATTCCAAGTAAAAACCATAATGATGCTAATCCGAGAGCAGCTAAATATTTTTTCTGTGCAAATTCATTTACAGTAATCGGGAAATCAGTATTGGAGTATGATTGTGTAGTTATAAGTAAATGGTCTCTTACGTATGTTTTACTTCTTTTCTGATTTCCGGAAGATGAAATTGAAATTAAAAATGACAGAAGAAATAAAATGTAAACTATTATAAATCGTTTAAAGAAATACTGTTTTCTGAAATCAGAAAACCAGGTTATTTTTTTGCGAAGCAGATAAATAAAAGTAACCAGGAAGAATACACCAATAATCATTGCGTTTATTTCGTAACTGCCGCCAACGTAAATAAAACAAATACATATTAATAAAAAATGCCAGTTGCTTTTTTTTTGTTTCATTAGCAATGCTGATCCAAGCAATAAAATGATGATTCCCTGCAAATGGTCAACTGTGGAGAATATCCACCACCATACTTCTATGTTTTGAAAAGTAGAAAAATAAAAACCAGCAATAAATAAAAGACTAAAGGTTAACGAGGTTTTAGTATCAATGGTTGCAAGGAATAATTTATTAATTCCAATTTGGATGATTGTGTGAAGAGAATAAATAAATAAGCAGAGTGTTAGAACATAATAGATGAAATAAATATAATGAATGTGCTGATAAACAGAAGTGGCGGAAAGTATAATGTAATAATAGCTGCTGCTTGCCCATCTTCCGCACCAGGTAGAATAAAACCAATTTACAAATTCAAAAAGACTTTTGCCTTTTACAATGGAAATGAAGTTGACATCTTCGTTTGTGGGGCGGTTGTAAAAACTTAAAACCAGGTAGAAAAGAATAAATAAAAAAGCAGAAAAAGAAATGAGTCCATTACTAATAGATTGAACTCTTTTGTTTAATGAATTATTTGTTTTTAAAACGCCAGGCATTGTTCCTACCTTGTTATGTAATAACAATAACCTTCTCTCCTTTAGTTTTCATTTTCCCAATTGGGTTTGAAAAATCTTTATATCCTTCGGCAATAAGTAATTCTTCAAATTCTTTTTTTGAATTAGAAGCAACTGTAATTAATAATCCTCCGTTGGTTTGAGGGTCGCAAAGGGTAAGCAATGAATCGCCAGTAATTCCTGAAACCTTTGGTTCGTAGCTTGTCCAGTTGCGGAAACTATTATCAGGAACACACATTTGTGAAATGTAAAAACTCAAATCATTTATTAATGGAACTTTTGAATACTCTAGTTCTGCTGTTAAGTTGGCGCCATCCGCCATCTCTATGAGATGTCCTAATAATCCGAAACCTGTAACATCTGTCATAGCTGTTACTCCTTTTAATTGCCCGAGTTTCTCACCTAATTTATTTAACTGCATCATTTGCTTAACAGCAACTCCTTTATGCTCTTCTTTCAAAACTCCTTTCTTTTCAGCTGTAGTAAGAATACCTACACCAATTCTTTTTGTAAGATAAATTAAATCACCGTCTTTTGCAGTATCATTTTGTTTAAGGTTTTTTAAATCAATAATTCCGGTAACAGCCAGTCCAAAGATAGGTTCAGGACTGTCAATGCTATGCCCTCCTGCAAGGGGGATTCCCGCTTCTGCACAAATAGTTCTTCCTCCTTCAATAACTTTTTGTGCCAGTTCTGTTGGTAATTTATTAATAGGCCAACCAAGAATAGCAACTGCCATCAAAGGTTTTCCTCCCATCGCATACACATCACTGATTGCATTGGCAGCAGCTATCTTTCCAAAATCAAAAGCATCATCTACAATTGGCATAAAGAAATCGGTGGTGGAGATAAGTCCTTGTCCGTTGCCAATATCATAAACAGCGGCATCGTCTTTTGTGCTGTTGCCAACAATCAGTTTATCATTTTGTGGAGCAACAAAATTTGATTTTAATATTTCTTCCAATACGTGGGGAGCAATCTTGCATCCGCATCCTGCACCGTGAGAGTATTGTGTAAGTTTTATTTCTTCTGTTGACATTTGTTTGTTTTTGTCTCGCAAAGACGAAAAGTTCGCAAAGAGTTACTCTGCGAGCTTTGCGTCTTTGCGAGAAATTAGTTCCTTCGCTATTTCTTCTGCGTTCAATTCTTCAAACTCATAATTAATTATCTTTTCCTGCGTCCGTTGTTCTGCTCCGTAATTGTATGTTTTATCATAGTATTGTAAGCAGATTTCGAAAGCAGTTTTGTTATCACCCTGTTCAATGGCTTGAATAGCTTGTTTTGTTTGCACACCTCCTAATCGTTTGCTTATTCTGTTTGTTGCATCTGTCAATTCTTCTTTTGTAAACTTACCATATTCTTTTACTAAATATTTTATTCTTGTTTCGGTTGGTAAATTAACGGTAACAACAATTGCATTTTGCATTTGGTCCCAAAGCCCTAAAGGAAGAATATTTCTGCCAATCTTCCTGCTTTCATTTTCTACCCAGCATTTCTTTTCTTTATTAATTTTTGAAAGACGAAATGATAATTCATTTTCAAATTGCTCCTGCGATGATTGTGGTTCTTCACCCAAAGCACCAAAGCTTGAACCTTTGTGATGAGCGAGTTTTTCTAAATCAATTATTTGTTCTCCTTGTTTTTCCAGTTCTTCTAAAATAATTGTTTTCCCTGTTCCTGTTTTTCCTCCTAATAAAACAATGTTTTTATGTTCGTTAAAACTATCAAGAACTTTTCTTCTAAATACTTTGTATCCACCTTTCAGCGTTATACATTTGAAACCATACGTTTCCAGGAACCATGCCATGCTTGAACTCCGCATACCTCCGCGCCAGCAATGAACCAGAAATGTTTCTGTTTTATTTAACTTGATTGCTTCTTTAACATAATCAGAAAGTTTAGGTCCTACAATTTCCAGAGCTTTTAAAACAGCAACTTGTTTGCCTTTCTGTTTATAAAGCGTACCAATTATTTTTCTTTCTTCATTAGTAAACAAAGGGAAACTAATAGCGCCAATAATATGCCCCTGTTCAAATTCGGCAGGTGTGCGAACATCCAGTACCGGATGGATTTCCGAAAGAGTTAGGAATTCATTTATGTTGGCTGATGTTGGCACAATTTATTTTACTTCCTGCATCAACTTGCGGACGAGAGGAGAAATGGCAATCATTACGACTCCCGCCAGAAGTGCATAAAGTGCCAGTTGCTTATATCCATCACAATAAATAACAAGCTTTTCCAGGTTGGTAGAATTTTCTGACGCTGTTGCAATGTTGGCTCCTAATATTCCGGCAAAGTATTGTCCGTAGGCACTTGCCAAAAACCACATTCCCATCATTACTGCCTGTGTTTTTTGTGGTGATAGCTTTGTCATTACCGACATACCGATAGGTGATAAACATAATTCTCCGAATGTGATGATGAACCAACCAAACGTAAATAAGTTTAGGGATGTATGTCCGCTTGCATCTGCAAAAAACTTACAGTAATAAAACACATAAAAACCTCCTGCTAAAAACAAAAATCCTAACCCGAATTTAATTAATGTATTTGGTTCTATTTTCCGTTTGCTCATCCATAACCAAACTAATCCCACTAATGCTGCGAACGCAATTACAAAAAGTGAGTTGGCTGAATTGTTTACTCCGTTTGCATCCAATGGAATTCCTAATACCTCGTTGTGCAAATTATTTGCTGCAAACAAACTTAATGAACCACCGCTTTGCTCGAAGAATGCCCAAAAGAAAATGGAGAAAATGATAAACACCAATGCTGCAAGTAGTTTTTTGTTTTCGGCTGCGTTGAAACTTCGCATCTCATAAAGTAAATAAACCAACGAAGCAGGTCCGATGATGTACATAAAAATATCGGTGTATTGCGGATTGGAAACTAAAACAATCACACAGGGAATTGCAATAAGAGAACCAACATAAACAGCATAGTCGTACCACTTTTTGTTTTTTCCTTCTTCCTGTATTATTGGCGATAAACCAATGGGTCCTAAGGATTTTTGTGTAAAAATAAATGTACCTAAACTAATTGTCATTACTATTGCCGCCAAACCAAACGCTAAGTGCCACGAATAATTTTTACCAAGCCAGATACAAGCGTATCCTCCCAAGAGTGCACCTAAATTTACACCAGCATAGAACAAGGAGAATCCTGCATCCGTTCTTGAATCACCTTTTCTGTAAAGGTTTCCAACCATGGTAGAAATGTTGGGTTTAAAAAAACCTGTGCCGATAATTGAAAAACCAATTCCTAAAAAGAAAAGATTTTTCGGGTCGAAAGCGAGGATGCAACTGCCGACAATCATTAGTAATCCACCCCAGAAAAGAGATTTGCGAAAGCCTAATATTTTATCTGCAAACAAACCACCGATGAAAGTAAAGGCATACACAAATGCCTGTGTTGCGCCATACTGAAGGTTTGCCACATCTTCTTTCATCATCATTTCGTTTACCATAAAGTAGGCAAGCATTCCTCTCATTCCGTAGAATGAAAAGCGTTCCCACATTTCGGAAAAGAATAAATACCAAAGTTGAATGGGGTACTTCCCTTTAAAATCGTGAATTTGTTCGAGTGTTAAATCTTTTTCCATAATTATTATTTTAAGACCTCACCCCCGACCCCTCTCCTTGAAGAAAGGAGAGGGGAGCCGGAGCGTGAAGTACTGATTTAAATTTTATTAAGTTTATCACCTGCAACCCCCTCCCCTTTCTTCAAGGGGAGGGGAGGGCAAACAGCCAGTGGCTATTTGAGCCAGACTGTGTGCAAGCGGTGAGGTCCTACGATGATTGTACTCTTATTTCTTTTGCAATCTCCATCGCTCTTTCTTTTACTTTATTTACATCACTGCCCACTTTATCATACGTCAACGCCACACCCATTCTTCTGTACGGACGAGTAACTGGTTTTCCAAATATTCTTACATCACTTTGTTTGTGGTTCATTGCATTTTCCAAACCAATGTATGTTGGCTCTATTCCTTCTTTGTCTGCAAGTATAACCGCAGAAGCACCCATGCGTTCCAATGTAATTTCCGGAATAGGCAAACCTAATACAGCCCGTGCATGCAATTCAAATTCAGAGAAGTTTTGTGTTCCTGCCAGTGTCACCATACCAGTATCGTGGGGACGGGGAGAAAGTTCAGAAAAATAAACACCATCATCAGCCAGGAAAAACTCCACACCCCAGATGCCTTCGCCAGTCAATGCTTTGGTAACCTTTGCTGCCATAGCTTGTGCTTCTTTCAACTGTTCCGGATTTATTTCGGCAGGCTGCCAGCTTTCCTGGTAATCCCCTCTCTCCTGCCGGTGTCCTATTGGCGGGCAAAACAGGGTGTTCCCGTTTTTTTGTGTAACGGTAAGTAATGTTATTTCCGAATTAAATTTTACAAAGGTTTCTGCTATGACTTCCGTATAATCTCCGCGTTTACCTGCCTGTGCGTAGTTCCATGCCTTCTGTATATCCTCCTTATTTTTAATTACCGATTGTCCTTTGCCGGACGAACTCATCAATGGCTTGACAACACAAGGAATCCCGATTACTTTAACTGCCGCGATTAATTCTTCCAGGCTATTTGCATATTCATATTTTGCCGTTTTTAATTTTAGCTCTTTAGCAGCCAGATCGCGGATTGCTTTTCTGTTCATGGTAAAATTAGCTGCTTTAGCAGAAGGAACCACTTTTATTCCCTGGTTTTCATACTCATAAAATTGCTCCGTTCGAATGGCTTCTATTTCAGGAACAATAATGTCCGGCAAATGTTTTGCCACCAACCTATCCAGTTCTGCCCCGTCCAGCATATTAATTACTTCGCGTACGTCTGCCACTTGCTGGGCCGGGGCATCAAAGTACGAATCAACAGCAATTACATAGTGTCCCAACCGTTTCACAGCTATAACAAATTCTTTTCCCAATTCGCCAGAACCTAACAACATTATTTTTTTCATGTTCATTTACTTCTAATAATTAGGTGACAAATATAGTTTTTATTACCTTGGAAAAATAATTTGGTTAGGGAGAGGAATGGAATAAAATACTTAAATGGAGTTAGAAAGTATTATTATGAAATACAAACTTTCAAAAGGCACAGGTAACGAACTTTAAAATTTCGAGACGGTGTTAATATGACGAATCTATTTAAACTTTAAAATGTTTGATTAAAATCTTACTGTTTTTGAGAAAATTATTTAATCGATCAACTATTAACTAAAGACAAAATAGATTCGAAAATTAACCGCCCATCAGTATTACTTAGTTCTTCATCCACTGCTCTTTCCGGGTGCGGCATAATGCCAAAAACATTTTTCCCTGCATTGCATACTCCTGCAATGTTATCGGTTGCACCATTAGGGTTGGCGCCTTCATTTATTCGTCCTGTTTCATCGCAATAACGGAAGATAATTTGCCCGTTTGCATTCAATTCTTTTAAGGTATCTGTGTCCGCGTAATATTTCCCTTCACCATGAGCAATCGGAATTTTAAGTGCTTTATTATGGGGGATAGCAGCTGTAATTAATGCTTGTGAAGTTTGAGGTTTAATAAAGACATTTTTACATACAAATTTTCGTTCATCATTGTGCATCAATGCGCCCGGTACTAATCCTGCTTCGCAAAGAATCTGGAACCCGTTACACACACCCAGCACATACCCGCCATTATTGGCAAATTCAATTACTTTTTCCATAATAGGCGAAAAACGGGCAATGGCACCCGACCGTAAATAATCGCCATAAGAGAAACCGCCCGGAAGCACAATAAAATTGCATCCTTTAAGGTCGGTATCTTTGTGCCACAGTTCCACTACTTCCTGTTTCATCACATTTCTCAACGCGTAAATCATGTCCTGGTCGCAATTGGATCCCGGAAAAATAACTACTCCAAATTTCATGTTATAATGTTTTAATTTCTAAATATTAAATGTCTAATCTTAATTATTCCCATCATTCATTAGAACTTATAAGGATTTATTTTTTAGGATACAAAGTTAAAAATACTTCGCGAAATCATTGATTAAAATAGAGGCAATTAACAACAAAAACAAAATTTCTCCCCACCCCTCGTTTTTTATATTAAAAAAGTAATTAGCCGAAAAGACAGAAAAAGGTATAGCTAGGACCGAAAAATATGGAGAATAAAATTCAGGGGCAAGAAACAATGAACCCAAGCAAAGCAGAAAAAACCATATAAAAAAAATCATGTTCTTTTTTGTTTTTTGCGAACCTGATAAAATGGTACCGTAAATTTTGCTGAACGACATCAAAACAATTACCCCACCTGTAATCAGCAGCAAACAGGTAGGAAAAAAAATGTGGAACGAAGGACGTTCGTGCTCCACAAAGTACGCAAGCTTGTCGTACCAAAATGATTTCAATAAATCATTCCAGAAATAATACGTTAAAACAAAACAATAAGGCACGCATACTCCTAAAAACGAAATTACCCATTCGCGCCATTGGAAAGTGCGGAAAATAATTAACCCGAATACCAGTATAGGGAACAGAATAATTGTTGGGAAATAAAAAAGAGAAGCCAGGGAAAGTAATAAACCTGCATCAAAAACCTCGGAAAATACAGTGTTTTTTCTGTAAGCACATAATATTTTGTGAATCGCAAAAATAATAAACAAGTTAGCAATCATTCCCGGATGAAAATTCAGCATTGCCGGGTTGTTGCTAATAAATACCATATAAAGCAATGCAGGAAGAAAAGTTTTTCTTTCAACAATTTCACTTTCGTTTACCACAAAATTGATAAAAAAAGAACTGGCAATAACCAGGATAAACGAAACAGAGGTGTTTATGAATGGAATGGCGGTAATGGGTTTTGCAAAAACATCGAACAAAAGAGTGGAATGAGAAACACTAGGAAAAGGGGCGTTTATAAAAGCAACTGCCCAAAACACCAATGCAACTAATGGCAGGATGAAAAAATAGGAAGGGTTATTATTTTTAAAAAATCGTATAAACATATCGCGGTTAAAATTAGGTTAAAAAAAGTAGAGCGGGTATAAATAATATTAGTATTTTTGAGCCACTAAAAATTAAAATTATTGATTATGAATATGACAGATGTATTTTACGGATTAGGGCATTTTTTTCAATGGACTTTTTACATTATGAAACACGTAGGTTTTGGAGCCAACCTGTTTTTTTGGCTAGTTATTGTGGTCCTGGTTATAACTTGGTTGCGCATGCAGACAAAATTCAACCAAGAAGCTAAAGCAAATAATATACTTGCATAACACGGTATTACCCTTTAGGCAAAGGGTAATACACTTTTAAATCATTACCAATATCTTTCCGGTAATATTTTCCCTCATAATTAATTCGTTCGGCATTAACAAAAGATTTTGTTAATGCTTCTTGCATGGTATCACCATAAGAAGTAATGGAAATAACTCTTCCGCCATTTGTAACAACTTTTTCTCTTCCTGCATCTTTGCCATTTTTTGCTGATTCTATTGCCGTACCTGCATGAAAAGCAATGCTTCCCTGCACTTCATCCAACCCGCTAATTACTTTTCCTTTTTCATATTCTTCAGGATAACCTCCCGAAACAAGCATTACGGTGGTTGCAAAACGAGTATCCACTTCAAAAGTTTTTTCGTTTAAATTACAGTGTGCAACTCCTAAAAACAAATCCAGCAAATCAGATTTTATTCTGGGTATTACCACTTCTGTTTCCGGGTCTCCCATTCTGACATTGTATTCTATTACTAGCGGCTCGCCATTAACATTCATCAATCCGATAAAAATAAAACCCTTATAAATTATCCCTTCCTCTTTCAAACCATTAATGGTAGGAATAATTATACGGTCTTCCACCTTTTTAATAAATGCTTCATCGGCAAACGGTACTGGCGAGATGGCACCCATACCTCCTGTATTTAAACCGGTGTCGTTTTCGCCAATACGTTTATAATCTTTAGCTGCTGGAAGTATTTTATAAGAGTTTCCATCCGTTAATACAAAAACAGAAAGTTCAATTCCCTTCAAAAACTCTTCTATTACTACTTTTGCTGAGGCATTTCCAAACTTAGCATTAGCAAGCATTTCGGAGAGTTCTTTTTTTGCTTCCGGTAAAGAAACGGGTATTAATACTCCCTTTCCAGCTGCTAATCCATCAGCTTTTAATACATAAGGAGGAGACAAAGTTTCGAGGAACATTAATCCTTCCTCCAATGTTTCATTAGTAAAAGTTTGATATTGTGCCGTTGGTATTCTATGCCGAAACATAAATTGTTTGGAAAAATCTTTGCTTCCTTCCAACTGCGCGCCATCTGCTTTAGGCCCTATAATAGAAACTTGTTTAAGTTCATCATCGCCAAGAAAAAAATCGTGAATACCTTTTACTAGAGGATCTTCAGGACCAACCACCACCATTGTGATATCGTGTTGCAACACTATTTGTTTTATAGAAATAAAATCTGTTGGAGAGATTTTGATATTTGTGCCGTATGAGGAGGTCCCTGCATTTCCAGGAACAATATAAAGGTGAGTGCATTCGGGGCTTTGGGATAATTTCCAGGCAAAGGCATGTTCTCTGCCACCCGAACCGAGTATTAAAATGTTCATAGTAAAAGTTTTTGCAAAGAAACGAAATAATAGGATAGAAAATCTAAACTCTAAAATTATAAAAAGAGTATTGAATTGGGAGGCGTTAGAAGATGCCTGAATTTATCTGTTAAAATTCAAACTTATATCCAATTCCTTTTACTGTTTTTATATAGTCGTCACCTAACTTTTCACGGAGCTTACGAACATGAACATCTATGGTTCTATCTCCTACCACGACATCCTCCCCCCACACTTTGTCAAGAATTACATCACGTGTAAAAACTTTTCCGGGTTTAGAAGCAAGAAGCTCCATTAGTTCGAATTCCTTTTTAGGAAGATTAAATTCTTTTCCGTCTTTAATAACAACAAATCTCTCTCTGTCTATTTTTATCCCCCCTAAATCTGATTTGTCCGATGGTACTTGCTCTGATGTACCTCTTCTAAGTAATGCTTTGATGCGACTGCTTAACACCCGAGGTTTTATTGGTTTATTAATATAATCATCCGCGCCTACCTCAAAGCCTGCTATTTGAGAATAATCTTCGTTTCGGGCAGTAAGAAATGCAACCATAACATTTTTCAAGCCCGGAAGTGTGCGAATCTCACGGCAAGTTTCTATGCCGTCCATATCAGGCATCATCACATCTAAAATGATAAGTTGTGGTGAAATTTTCTTTGCAGTTTCTATAGCTTCTTTTCCATTGGTAGCAGTATATACGCTGTATCCTTCTTTTTTAAGATTATAAGATAAAAACTCCAGGATATCGGATTCGTCATCGACTAATAAAATTTTTGCAGGTACACTCATTTGGGTTGTTTAGTAAAACGTTGTAAATATCTGAATAAGTAGGCTATGTTGTATTAATTAAAGATTAACAAAGTATTACTAAAGTATAATAGGAGTAAAATTTTAGATGCAAAATTCTTATCTCACCAATGTGGCACTACCAATGTATTGATGAAATTCATTGGCAACATCATCGCGAAAAGAAATTTTATAGACAAATACATCAGATGCGGCTTCATTCCCTTTGTATGTTCCGTTCCAGCCTTCTTTAATATCATGCGTTTCATAAATTTTTTCTCCCCATCTGTCAAAGATATAAAACGTGTATTCATGAACGCCAATAATAACGGGTTTGAATACTTCATTCAAATCGTCACCACCCGGGGTAAAAGCATTAGGCACCCAAAAACGGAATTCAGGACGGATGATGACATGGGAAATGGCGGTATCGGTACAACCATATATATTGGCAACCACTTGCGTAACCGTGTAAATTCCTGGTTTTAGATAGGTGTGCGGAGCATTGCTTTCGTTCCCGGAAGTTCCGTCTCCCCAGAATATTTGCCAGGTGGCGGCAGAAATACTGTGGTCAGTTAAATATACATTCGGATAAAAAATGGAGGTATCTGCGGGTGTTACCTCAAAACCAGCAGTTGGCAATGGATACACCTGTGCAACATTCGACCTGGTAATGGTGTCCTTGCAACCATGTTGGGAAGTAATTATTAAAGTTACATTATAATTTCCGGGGGATAAATAAGTGGTATTCGGATTTTGTCCGTTAGAAGAAGTCCCGTTTCCAAAGTTCCAGTTGTAAATAAATGGAGCATCTCCTTGTGAGGTATCAGCAAAATACACCGGCTGCATGGCACAGGCAATGGTCGAAACTAAATTGAATTCCGCATCGGGTTTGGGATATACAATTACAGAGTCGGTATAGCTGGCTGTACAGCCATTTTCGGACACAGTAACGGTGACGGGAAAAGAACCCACTGCATCAAAAACAATATTGACTGGATTTTGTAAATTACTTGATGATGGAGAAGCGTGAGGTCCGAAATCCCAGGAGAATGTACCATTTCCAAGGTAAGCGCCTCCGGCAATAAAGTTATAATGATTGTTGTAAACACATTGTCCAGGTGGTGGTGTAAAATTTGGAGCTAGATTGGGATAAATATAAAATGTAGTTTGCCCTGTGTCGGAACATGGGGTTCCCATATTGATAGTTAGTGTCACCACGTATATTCCCGAATCAGCATACGTCCAGGTAGGTGCAGAAACATTGGAAGTATCAGCAGCTGTTGTGGGATCGCCAAAATCCCAGTGATAACTAAAAGCATTGATGCTGGTATTAAAAAAATTCACCGTATTCCCAAAACAAAAAATGGTTTGAGTGGGAATTGTGGAAGCGGAAATAACAGGGCAATTGGTAACATTAAACTGAAAATCTCTTTTGTTTACATCCAGCAAAACCCCGTTTCTATATTCGCTTACACATACCGCCACTACCCATTGCCCAATCATAGTGGGAGTTCCGGTTAGCAAACCGGTATGATGATCTATAGACAATGCGGGAGATGCACTCATGGGATATGTTCCGCTATAAGGAGCAAGCCAGGGCACAAAAGCATAAGGAGGTGGAGGAATTACAGCAGGACATCCCTGGGTTGTAGCTACCGCTCCTGCTATGGGGCACATTGGGTCTAAGCCTACATACGGGTCGCACAAATCATAATACAAAGAGTCACCATTGGGGTCGGTTGCCGAATGGTCAAATATTAAAGGCACTCCCACACATAAAAAGATAGGAGGAAAATGATTATAATGCGGACTGCTGTTTCCAACCGCTAAATTTGGTGAAGGAATATGTGCCATATATGTTGCGCCAACATTTCCGGGACCTATAAGATTTAAAATAGTGTTGTTGCGGCAACACCGTTGATAAACGATGTTATACCCTCCTGCCAGGGGAGGAAGGTTTACCGTAGTTTGAAAAACGGCTTCTTCCACACATATATTTGCGGGTGCGCTGTAGCAGGGATTATTAATGGTAACAGGTAATATAACAGAGCCCGGAAAAGGAATACCTACACTATCAATCAGATTGCCGGACGAATCAAAAATAAATATGGTGGTAGGGTCATCATAAGGAGGAACCCCGTTAAAACAATCCCGGTATATTTTGAGGGTGATTTTATAATTATTGTTTCCAAGATAATCATAAAAAATTTCGCCACCCACTATATGAGTGGCGAAACTTTTTATAGAAAACGCAGCGAAGATTATTAATATGAGATACTGCCTTATTCTCATTGATGTATTTTTAATTCCTTATAGCAATTTTTAGAAAAGCAAAATAAGGCTATAAGATAGTTAGCCTTATTTACTGCGAACTACCTGAAAATAGCCCGGGATAGATCTTCCATCTGAAACATTGAGCACATAAAAATATGTTCCATCCGGGCATTTGCTACTTGTCCATTTGTTGTCATAATTGGAAGTATCGAAAAGTTTATTTCCCCAACGGTTATAAATTACCAAAGAACTACCCGGGTATTTATCCAACCCATCTACATAAAATGTTTCATTTATGTTGTTGCCATCAGGAGAAATGACATTAGGAAAAGTAAGTCCGCAACTGCCCTCTACATTTACCTTAACGGTGTCGCTGCGAGTATTTGAACAATAATCTGTAATGGTTAAAATATAACTTCCAGTAGAATGACCCGGAGATCCGGTATGTGCAGAATTATAATTGGTCAGAGAATCCGGTGCGTTATAATTCGACCATTGATATAGATAAGGATTAGCATTTGCACCACCTGTTACTATGGCATTGAAAGTGATAGGAATATCAGGACAAACAGTTACATCCGGACCGGCATTTACAGTTAAATCATTTATAAGAATTACATTCACTCTAACACTATCAGTAACCGGGGGAGTTGGGTCAGGATTTCCATTGCAGGCATCACTCACAGTAACCCAATATGTAGTACTTATACTTACATTTACAGCAGTGTCAGGTGCATTGCCTGCTCCTCCTGTCCAGCTATAAATATAAGGTTCTACACCTCCTGTTGCGATGGAATTCAATTGCACCGTTCCCCCAAAGTTACACAAAGTGGTGTCTCCGCTAGTTGTTAATGAAAGCGGGGGATGTTCGTTAAGATAAATATGTGCTGTTGTGGTGGTTGTTTGACAAGGACCAGTTGAGTTTATTGTCAAAACAATAGTTTGCAAACCATCGGGAACACTATCCGTAGGAGCATTAATACAATAAGAAATGGAGTCTTGTCCGGCAGCAAATATTAATTGAGTAGGTAAAGGAACGCCAAATGCACCGGTATTATAATCAACACCGTTTATTGCAGTTCCTGAAATGGCAACATTAATAGTATCTGATTGAGAAAGATTAGATGTTCTGACAAAATAAATACAAGCTTGTCCGCAACCTTCAAACAAAACAGAATCATTGGGACCACCATAACTAATAGTAGGAATAATCTGAACACCGGTACTGGAAAAACTACCGGCTTCAAGAAACACACCTGAATCTAGAATATTGTCTGAACCATCTGCAATGGCTATTTTTATGTGATACGTTTGTCCACATTGCACAGCAGATATTGCTGTTAAAGGAATGGTAAAGCCATTATATTGAATTGTTAAACCGTCCGGAGCAGTGCCTGAACCTGAACCATTACCATTATCAAAATAATATTGTGGATTGGTATTCAGATTCACGTTATTAATAGTTACCGGGATACTTGTTCCGGGAATCAATGCAATATTGGTTGAATTGTTTGAATAAGGTCCGGTAATTCCTGGTCCGCTTATAAAAAAACCAAACCCATCGTTAATTCCTCCACCCGCATACACCATGTATTCATCTGAACCAAACACATATCTGAATTTTACAGTATCCGACACAGGAACAAAATCAAATTCAAGAATAGCTGCATCGTGGCTCAAATAAGGAGCCATAATTAAATCTAAATCCGGGTCGCCTGGCAACATATTATTTTGGGTCACCGAAGTTTGGTTGTTGGGACCAATTGCATCCTGAATGCTGCCTGACGTTAAAAGAACTCCTGATTGAAAACCAATGTTGGAAGCAGAGCCATTAAAAGTCCCTGCTGCAATAGCAGCACCAGTATAAGTTACGTTACTAACCGTTATACCTGTACCCACTAATGTGTTTTGTACCCATTGCAGTGGTGTTAAGGTACCATTAACTGTTAATTGCGCATTTGCCGAAACAGATAACACAGTTAATACTACCATTAAGGCTTTTTTGAAAAATGTTGTTTTTGATTTCATTGTTTTATTGTTTTAAAATTATCTTATTAAGTTAACGTTTCCTATTTTTTTTAATTCCTTTTTATTAAATGTTTCTAAGTCAAATACACAAACATATATTCCAACCTCTGCTTCTTTGCCCATATATAAACCATCCCAACCCTTTGAAATATCTGTGGTAACATACATTAATTCTCCCCATCGGTTGTAAATTGTCATTTGAAAAGATTTGATTCCAACCCCATAGCCTGTAAATATATCGTTTTTTCCGTCATCATTTGGTGAAAAAGTGTTAGGAAAGTAAAAATAAAAATCAGGCAGGATGACAAGGGTTTGAAAAATGGAATCTTTGCAACCTTGAGAATTAGTTACTACAAGCGAAACAACAAAGGTTCCATCGTGTCCGAAATAATGCGAAGGGTTTAGTTCCTGCGAAACTGAATCGGCAGAGCCATCTCCGAAATTCCATTGATAAAAAGTGGCTCCGGTGGAAACATTATTGAACTGCACATTTTGATTCGTGATTTGATTAAAATAAAATCCTGACTGTATAAAGTGAGTAGTAACGGTAACGTTATCGGAAACGGATTGCCCGCACTGGTCGGTAACGGTTACTGTATAAGTGGAAGTATTTGTGGGATTAACTATCAACGAGTCGAAAGAAGAAGCTCCCGGGTTCCAAGTATACATGTAGGCTGCCCGCCCGCCAGATACATTTACTCTTAGTGTTGCCTTTTCTCCATAACATATTGTTGTATCGTTTGAAGCCGCTGCTATCAATGGAGTATATGATGTTACGGTTACGTGCATACTGTCTGTTGCTGTCGTTCCGCAAGCATCAGTAATAGTAACTTTATAAGTAGTAGTTTGAAGTGGAAATACAGTAGCGGCAGAACTATTGCTTGTTGCATTAGTCCATGCATATTGGTATGGAGGTGTGCCCCCAGTGGCAGATGCCGTTAGCTGCAAACTGGATGGCGGACAGTTAAAAGTAGTATCTGGGTTTAAATTTACAGACAAAGTGGAATTATCAATAATGGTAAGTGTGATGGATGAGGGCGGGATGGAATGGATAATGTTTAAGACAATGGTTTCATTGCCTTCTATTAATAAATCGGGAAGTACATTAATAAGAAGAGAAGCAGTATCGATAGTGGAAGCATAGAAAACACTGTCGCCAATGAAGGTGTAATCCACTCCATTGGTAGCAGTTCCGCCAATAGTATAATATACAGTATCCGGGTAAAGCAGGTTGCAGGGTGTTCCTGTTCGCCTTAAATGAACTCTTGCTTTTCCGCATCCTTCATAAATCAAAGTATCGGTAAGGGCGGCTTGCCCGGCAATAAAGGTGTTTGAAGTAAGCACAATATCGTCTGAACTTGAAAAACTACCCGCTTCCAGGAACACTCCTGAATCATCAGCAGAATCAAACGCATCAGCAATTGCAATTTTTATGTGATAGGTTTGTCCGCATTGAACAGCAGTTACGGCAGTAAATGGAACCGTGAATCCATCGTATTGAATGGTAGCTCCATCAGGGGCTGTGCCATTTCCTGCTCCATTTCCATTATCAAAATAATATTGTCCGTTATTATTTAAACTTACATTATACATCGTTACCGGAAGTGTTGTTCCAGGCACTACTGCAATGTTTTTTGCGTTATTACTAAATGGTCCTAAAATTCCGGGACCACTAATAAAAAAACCAAACCCATCATTTACATTGGCAGGCAGAGGTGGTGAATTTACATATTCCATATATTCTTCCGACCCGAAAATATAACGAAACTTAACAGTATCTGAGCGGGGAATAAAATCAAATTCGAGAATACAGGCATCATGGCTTAAAGCGGGCGAAGTAATAATATTCATGTCGGCATCGCCTGGAAAACCATTTACATTGGTAATGCTCGAGTTATTATTTGGACCAACTGCATTCGATATATGACCGGTACATAGTATTACTCCTGTGCCTAAGCCAAGGTTGGAAGCCATGCCGTTAAAAGTACCTCTTGCCAAAGGCGCTCCCGTGTATGTTATATTGGTAGCTGTTATCCCTGTTCCCAGCAACACATTTTGAACCAGTTGAGTGGGCGTCATTGCTGTGCTAGTGATGAGTTGTGCATGGGAAATCGCGGAACCAAAAAACAACAGATATAAAATGGCTGCTTTTTTATTTCTTAAAAAATTCATTGGGTATAATAAATTGCATCGTGATTTGCATAAAAAGTAGTAAAACCATTACCAAAGACGTGTAGTCTTTTTTATATTCTGTAAAAGTTTTAAAGGCTTTAGTTATAGTATTTACAAAAATTTTAATCGCTCTCTATTATAATAGAGTACTTTTTCAGGCAAAAGGTTGCATGGACTATTACAAAAGAAGACACAGGGTAAAAAGAATATGTTGTCGTGGTTCTTTAGCTTTTGAACTGAAAGCAACCATGAAACGAATTTTATTTATTTTTAAACCTTACTTTCGCAGCCTATTTCTTTGGTATGTTCATATTAATTTTTAAATTATTCGGGTGGAAAGTAACCCATTATCTGCCGGACGGGATAAAAAAATGCGTTATCATTGTTGCTCCACATACCAGCAATTGGGATTTTATTTTTGGAATGGCAACTGTGAAACTAATGAAGCTCCAGCAGAAATTTGTTATTAAAAAGGAATGGATAAAGTTTCCTTTTAAGAGGTTATTTCTTTCGTTAGGCGCTTTGCCCATTGACAGAAACAAAAAAAACAAGGAAGGAGAAAAAAGCAGTGCGGTGGAGACAATGGCTGAATTATTTCATCATCACGAAACCCTTCGGCTGGTAATAACGCCCGAAGGCACTCGGAGCAAAAGGGAAAAATGGAAAACAGGTTTTTATTATGTTGCCCTCAAAGCAAAGGTGCCCATTGCTTTAGCTTTTATTGATTACGATACAAAATCTACCGGAATTGATACAATAATATACCCTACGGGAGATTTTAAAAAAGACATGAAACAAATTATGAACTTTTACAAAAACATGAAAGGCAAAAATTCGAACAATTTTTCTGTGGATATGGAATTGAGTGAATAAAAAACCTCTTATTTTTGTCATAAACGAGAAATTCGTTTTGCCTCTTTAACTTGAAACAATTAAGAAATAGAAACATATAGACAAACAAGTTCCCTATTAGCGGACCTGGGATTAGACAGACCGCTCCTCCGGAGCTTACAATTTGGTATAATTACAAACAGGGTGTCCTTACAGGACTTTGATAAAATTTGTATAGTAGTTTAGCGAGAATTAGTAAAAAGTTGATTTTATCGTTAATAGGCCATCAAAAATCTTGCTTCTTAAACCGGACAATATCTACTTCTTTATCCAAAATGGCAGTTCCATTTAAAAATTTGCAAAATTGTTGGGCAAAATAAGGAGCAAGCATAACCCCTTTTGTCCCCATTCCATTAAAAACTCCAAGAAAAGAGAATTCGGGATGCAAACCAATTAATGGCCTTCTGTCAATTACGGTAGGTCTAATTCCCACTTGGTGGTTTATTATTTCGAAGGGAACTTTAATTACTTTTCTCAGCTTATCCATCAGTTCAGTTTTGCCTTTTTCCGTAATCTTTTCTGTTAAATCGTTCCATTCGTAAGTAGCCCCTACTTTAAAAGTATTATTTCCCAAAGGCAACATAAACACTCCTTTATTTAATACAAATTTTTCGTTAATACTAAAACCAGGAATTTTAACGGTAATCATTTCTCCTTTGGTGAGTTTAAACGGAAGCCAGGAAAAATAAGGATTGTCAATGGTTTTATATCCTTCACAAAAAATTATTTTATCTGCCTCATTATTTTTATAGATAACTTTATATTCAGAAAAAAATATTTCGTTGTAACTGAATTTTTCTTCCAGCAAAAAATTATTTTGTTTAAAATTATTTTGAAATGAATTTAAAAACAAAGCGGTATCCAGGTTTCCTCCATAAAGTATTTCTGATACACCAAGAGGATTATAAATTTCATTATTCAAAAAATCATTAAAAATATGTTTGCTTAAATACTTCCCGACTTCTTCATTTGTTTTTTTCTGCCATAAAATTCGTTCCTGCTCTTCGGCAAAAGGTTTTACAATTTTCTTTTTGAAATAAAATGGA
>JANYDQ010000108.1 GCA_025363555.1 Bacteroidota bacterium
TGCTCACGCTGAATCTTACAACGCAAAACTAAAATTGTTTAGGGCTAATTTAAGAGGGGGGAAGGATGTGAAATTTTTTCTCTTTAGGTTAGAAAAGCTCTTCGCTTAATTTTTTTACTCCCTACAAAATTACGTTGACCCAAACAAACCCAATTAATATAGTTTTGTTTTTACAAATAGTTGAAACAAAATCCTATCTTTGGCTACTTTAAAAGATGAATATTCAATTATAATATTATTAATGCTTAACCAAAATCCTGAACAAATAGCTAGAGATACTATCGACAAAATGTTGATGGCAAGCGGCTGGATATTATCGAGAATCTCAAAGCAGGCTTGGAAAGTTTTAGGGAGATAATGGTGAAGTTAAGTGGGAAAGAATAAATGTAAACTTACATTAATCATCTTCCCGAAACGAATGATACTATTGAATAAAAGAGAAGAGCGAAATAGTGTTATTTTAATTTTCCACTTTCAGTGATCCCATTTGGATTCGAACCAAAGGCCTACGGTTTAGAAAACCGTTGCTCTATCCAGCTGAGCTATGGGATCAAAATAAAAAAAGCCAATTAACCAATCTGAAAACTTGTTCTCCGAAAAGAAAAAATTACGAATTAACTAATTAGCCAATTTATGTCGGGGCGGCAAGATTCGAACTTGCGACCTCCTGGTCCCAAACCAGGCGCGATGACCGGACTACGCTACGCCCCGAACTGTAATACTTATGTAAAGAACTTTTGAAAACGGTTGCAAATGTACTATTATTTTCAACCTGCAAACAGAAACTAGTATAATAAATTATTTCTTCAAACAAAGCGGAGAGAGAGGGATTCGAACCCTCGGTACCGGTTTCCCAGTACGACAGTTTAGCAAACTGTTCCTTTCGGCCACTCAGGCATCTCTCCAAACCCCTTATTTTTGGGGAGTGCAAATGTAGAAAAAGATTTTAGAATGCCGGGGGTTATAGTGGGAATTATTTTATTTCGGGTACAAATGTTTTTTGATAGTCTTCATATTTAGTGTCTTTGTAACTGCCGCTTCCGAAATATTTCATAATCGGTTCAAACTTGTCGGCTGTTAAATATCCCTGCATTACCTGTATACGTTGTATTTTCTCATTTAAAAACACAATGGAAGGATACATTAATTTGGAATCTAAAATAGAAATAGCAAAATCGTGAACGGGGCGTTTGGTTCCTTCCGGGTTTTTGTTTTTAAAAACTACACCGTTAAATGCCACACTATCGCGGGTTTCGGCATTAAACTTAACAGGGTAAAAATTCTCGTTTAAATATTTTGCTATCGTTTCGTTTCCAAAAGTGTTAGCCGACATCATTTTGCACGGACCGCACCAGCTGGTGTAAACATCAACCATTATTGGTTTAAAAGATTTTTTTGCATTTCCACCACATCGTGAAAAGTGTACCAGTGAACAGGTCCTTTTAATTCGTCAGCAGGAGCCTGAATGAAATGAATGAAACTTTCCGTTATCACTGCACCGAATACAATACATACAAACACAACAACCTTTTTTATCATCTTATAAAAGTAACAATAGTTTGTAAAATAAAAAACAGGACAAACAATAAAGTTATTTGTCCTTTTTATTAATTATGGAGAATAAAGTAAATTATTTTACACCGTGCATCATTCGTTTCAACACAGGTTTTAACGAAAATAAAATAACTGAAGCTATTCCTGTAAGAATAACAAACACCATAAAAAATTCATATAAGTTGTGGATTTCAAATCCGGCAAATACTGGGTTAGAAGCGGTAATATGATTTTCAGATAATAATTTAAGTTGGTCGGGAGTTGCAACCACAGTTTTGTTTAATACGGCTTGCAAATCAATTCCTAATTCTTTCGCTTTGATAAATTTATCTCCGGTAGATGGCAATATAGAACCTAATGTGCCGGCTAAAGCATACCCCGAAGCATTGGATAAAAAGAAAACTCCATATAACAGAGAAGCGAATCTTTTTGGAGAAAGTTTTCCTACCAATGATAAGCCTATGGGTGATAAACATAGTTCGGCACAGGTTTGAATAAGGTATAATAAGATTAACCATTTAATTCCTAAAAGTCCGCTATTACCTAAATCTTTTACATTATTTGCAATAATAAAATAACTCAATGCAATTAATAATAACCCCATTGCCTGTTTCATAGGCGAAATAGGTTCTCTGCCTTTGGCTCTCAACTTATCCCACAACATACTGAATGGTACCGCGAAAATAACAACAAACAATCCATTGAAAATCTGAACCATTGATGGAGGCATTAACCAGCCAAAGAAATTTCTGTCGGTTTGATTATCTGCTATAAAGGTTAATGATGAACCTGCCTGCTCGAATGCTGCCCAGAAAAAGATGACAAAAAAGGCTACAATATAAATTACAATAATTCTGTCTCTTTCTATTTTAGTTAAAGAAGTATCTGAAATAATTAATCCGGCTAAGGTAAGCCCGCTTGCATATATAATAGGGTAAATAATAGTTTTAACAACATTGGTTCCTGAAATGCAATATTTGATGGCAAAAAATAAGATGATAAATGAAATGACAGCCACAATTAAAGAGGTGGTGCTGAATATTGCTTTTTCTGATTCCCCTTCTTCAAAATCTGATGAATCTCTTTTGGATGGCAAACCGCCTAATGGTTTGCCTTCGGGAGTAACTACATATTTGTTTTTTAGAAATGCAAAGATTAATGTTCCTAATACCATGGCTATGGATGCTGCTAAAAAGCCCCATTTGAAAGCATGGATATCTCTTATTCCTCCACTATCTTTTACATCTCCTATTATCGGGCAAATCAACTGCCCCAGAAAAGCACCTAAATTGATTCCCATATAGAAAATGGTGAACGCTGTATCCAGTTTCGATTTTTCATGTTTAGGATATAAACTTCCTACCATGCTGGAAATATTTGGCTTAAAAAAACCGTTTCCGAAAATAATAATTGCCAATGCTGTCCACATTAAAGAAGTGGCTAATCCAAGATTGCTGGAAAATATAGTAGCGCTTGCAAATAAAAACAATTGCCCCACAGCCATCATCAAACCTCCCAGCATAATGCAATTTCTGTTTCCAAAAAAACGGTCGGAAATAAAACCGCCCAGCATGGGTGTTAAATAACAAAGCCCCAGGAAACCACCATAAATGAGAGATGCATCTTCTTCTTTCATTAATAAAGAATTTACTAAAAACAATACTAATATAGCTCTCATACCATAAAAGTTGAATCGTTCCCACATTTCCGTTCCAAATAAAACCCATAGTCCTTTGGGGTGTGCTGTTTTTGCTGTTTCTGTTGTCATATAGTTTTTTATATTTTAGGTTAAATTAATATTTCAATGGGCGAATATAAATAAAATATCTTTCTTTTATAAATAAAAGAAAATTGAAAAAAAAATAAATGAAATGGTTTTTGTACGTATAGAATTATTATTTTTGTAGTATAATTTTTAAAATACAAACTCATGGACGCAAAAATAACTCTTTCTTTTGATGAAAAAATAATAGCCAGAGCCAAGAAATACGCAGAAAAAAACAATATCAGTTTATCCCGACTTATGGAGTTTGTGTTAGATAATATTACACATCATCAATATCAGTCGCTCGAAGAAATGCCGATTGCGGAATGGGTAAATAAACTGGCAGAAGGAAACGCAGAATATTTAAGCAAACCCAAAAACTATACAAAGCAAAAGCAGGAATTCAGAAACAGAAAAAAATGAAGATTTTTTTAGATGCCAATATTCTTATTTCGGTAATTAATAAAGAATTTCCATTGTTTACCTATAGTTCCCGCGTGGTTAGCCTTACCGGCAATCCCCGGTTTTTAGTTTATACTTCTCCTTTATCTTTGGCTATAGCGTATTATTTTGCAGAAAAAAAACACGGGAACACTATTGCCAGGAACAAAATAAGTTTGCTGATACATCATTTTAATATTACTTCCATCGCAGAAAAAACAATAATCGCTGTTGATAAAAACAAAAAGATTCACGACTTCGAAGACGGGCTTCAGTATTATTCTGCACTTGAAGTGGGATGTACCTGCATCATTACAGAAGATAAAAATGGTTTTTATTATTCTGAAATAGAAGTGCTCTCTGCCCGAAAGTTTATGGAAAAGTATATCCTATAAATTACCCAAAATAAAATCCGTCATTTTGGTATATAAGTGAAATCGGGTGTTGCCCCCGCTTATCCCGTGATTTCTGTCGGGATATACAAATAAATCAAATTGCTTATTGGCTTTTACTAGCGCATTCACCATCTCCATTGTGTTTTGATAATGCACATTGTCATCCCCGCTGCCATGTATCAGCAAATATTTTCCTTTTAATTTATCCACATAATTAATTGGCGAATTATCATCATACCCACTTGCGTTTTCCTGTGGCAACTGCATAAACCGCTCGGTATATATGTTGTCGTAATACCTCCAGTTAGTAACCGGTGCCACAGCAATCGCGGTTTTAAAATAATCGGCTCCTTTGGTAATACACAACGAACTTAAATACCCACCATAGCTCCAGCCAAAAGTGCCTATTCGCGATTTATCAACATAAGAAAGTGTTGCAAGGTACTTAGCTGTTTCTATCTGGTCGGCTACTTCCAGTTTGCCAAGCTGCTTGTAGGTACATTTTTTAAAAGCAGTTCCTTTATACATGGTTCCCCGGTTATCCACACACATTATCACATATCCTTTTTCGGCAAGCAGCTGATACCAAAAATAATTTCTCCCGTCAAACGTATTCACCACCATATTGTTTCCCGGTCCGCCATAAAACACCAGCAATACCGGGTACTTCTTACCCGCATCAAAATGAACCGGCTTTATCATCCAGGCATTCAGTTCAATATTTTCGGAAGTTTTAAAAGTGAAAAATTCTTTTTTGCTTACAGCATATTCCTCTATCTTTTTTACCAAACCGGCATTATCTTCCAGCACGCGTAGTTGTTTCCCTTCCGAATTATTAATAGTAATAAATTCGGGCGCATTGGCGTTGGAGTAATGATTGATGTAATATTTCATCCCGGTGCTGAATTCCGGATTGTTCACCCCTTTGCCTGTTGATATTTTTTTTGTTCCCGTCCCGTCCATCTTCACCGAATAAATATCTTTTTCCGTAGCCGTGGTTTCCGAAGCAATGTAAAACAGCGTTTTATTTTTTTCATCCATCCCTTCATAACTCATCACATCCCACTTGCCTTTGGTTACCTGGCTAACCAGCTTACCCGTCATATCATACATATACAAATGGTTATACCCATCCTTTTCGGACTGAATAATAAAATTTTTATTGTCCGAAGTAAAATACACATAATCGCCTTCCCCTTCGTGTATGTCCAGGTAAGTATCCGATGTTTCCGTATAAATAACCTTCGACACTCCCGTACCCGCATTGGCAAACAGCAGTTCCAGTTTGTTTTGATGCCGGTTCATTCTTAACATGGATAACGTATTGGCATCTTTCGTCCATTTAATCCGCGGAATGTATTGATTCGTTTCCTTCCCAATGTCCATCAGTTGGTCGGCTGCCGTTGCTACATCGTACACATGGATAGTTACCACAGAATTATCCTCTCCCGCTTTTGGATATTTGAATTTATATTCCGAAGGGTACAACTGCTCGTTATATTCAGTAAACGAAAATTCTTTCACCTTACTTTCATCAAACTTATAATACGCTATCTTTTTATTGTCCGGACTCCAGCAGTACCCCACCGAAAACGAAAACTCCTCCTCATGCACCCAGTCTGTAGCCCCGTTGATGATGTTGTTTTGCAAACCATCCGTAGTTACCTTGGTTTCCTTTCCCGAAACCAAATCCCTAATAAAAATATTATTTGCCCTCACAAAAGCCACCTTGTTCCCATCGCCCGAAAACCGCGCATACTGCTGTTTCTCGCCCGCAGAAAGCGCAGTAAGTTGCCCGGTTTTCCTATCCCACACATAATAATTTTCGCGCGTAGAGTGCCGGTAAATGTGCTCCGTATTCGCCCAAATCAACACTTTATTCTCATCCTCGCTAAACGCATACCCATCTATACTTATTATTTTCCCATCCGCCATCAAATTGTTTTTCCCGATAATCACCTCCGGTTTCGACACTCTGGCGTACTCGTAAGCAAAAATGGTATCATTTTTCAGCGTGGTATAATGCACCCCGTCTTTCATCGAACTCAACCCATAAATGCCCTTCGACACAAAAATTCCGTTTTTCCAGATATCCTCCAGCGTAATGTTTTTGGTTTGCGCCATCAGCCCGTTTAGAGCAAGGGCGGCAAAAGCTATGGTAAAAAGTTTTTTCATCCTTATTGTTTTTTGTGAAGGTGCGAAAGTATAAAAAAAGCAGGCACCCCCGTATTAAAATAGTAGGTTGGGCAAAAAAGCAGTATTACCGTAAGTATAATTAAAAGGATGGATTTTCAACTTTTCCAACGTTTCAAACTTTAGAAAAATGAATACAAAGTATCAATTCATAAAAATAAGTTCAATCTTTTTTGTCCCCCGCTTACTTACAACTCCAAAAAAAAGCCAACGCAACAATCCCGCACGTGCGGGATTGTTGCGTTGGCTTTTTTTTGGAGTTGTAAGTAAGCGGGGGACAAAAAAGATTGAACTTATTTTTATGAATTGATACTTTGTATTCATTTTTCTAAAGTTTGAAACGTTGGAAAAGTTGAAAATCCATCCTTTTAATTATACTTACGGTAATACTGCTTTTTTGCCCAACCTACTATTTTAATACGGGGGTGCCTGCTTTTTTTATACTTTCGCACCTTCACAAAAAACAATAAGGATGAAAAAACTTTTTACCATAGCTTTTGCCGCCCTTGCTCTAAACGGGCTGATGGCGCAAACCAAAAACATTACGCTGGAGGATATCTGGAAAAACGGAATTTTTGTGTCGAAGGGCATTTATGGGTTGAGTTCGATGAAAGACGGGGTGCATTATACCACGCTGAAAAATGATACCATTTTTGCTTACGAGTACGCCAGAGTGTCGAAACCGGAGGTGATTATCGGGAAAAACAATTTGATGGCGGATGGGAAAATAATAAGTATAGATGGGTATGCGTTTAGCGAGGATGAGAATAAAGTGTTGATTTGGGCGAATACGGAGCACATTTACCGGCACTCTACGCGCGAAAATTATTATGTGTGGGATAGGAAAACCGGGCAACTTACTGCGCTTTCTGCGGGCGAGAAACAGCAGTATGCGCGGTTTTCGGGCGATGGGAACAAGGTGGCTTTTGTGAGGGCAAATAATATTTTTATTAGGGATTTGGTTTCGGGAAAGGAAACCAAGGTAACTACGGATGGTTTGCAAAACAACATCATCAACGGGGCTACAGACTGGGTGCATGAGGAGGAGTTTTCGTTTTCGGTGGGGTACTGCTGGAGTCCGGACAATAAAAAGATAGCGTATTATAAGTTTGATGAAAGTAAGGTGAAAGAATTTTCGTTTACTGAATATAACGAGCAGTTGTACCCTTCGGAATATAAATTCAAATATCCAAAAGCGGGAGAGGATAATTCTGTGGTAACTATCCATGTGTACGATGTAGCAACGGCAGCCGACCAACTGATGGACATTGGGAAGGAAACGAATCAATACATTCCGCGGATTAAATGGACGAAAGATGCCAATACGTTATCCATGTTAAGAATGAACCGGCATCAAAACAAACTGGAACTGCTGTTTGCCAATGCGGGTACGGGAGTGTCGAAGGTTATTTATACGGAAACATCGGATACTTACCTGGACATACACGAAGGGGAAGGCGATTATGTGTATTTTACTTCGGACAATAAAAATTTTATTATTCAGTCCGAAAAGGATGGGTATAACCATTTGTATATGTATGATATGACGGGTAAGCTGGTTAGCCAGGTAACCAAAGGCAAGTGGGATGTGATGAGTTATGAAGGGATGGATGAAAAAAATAAAACGCTGTTTTACATTGCTTCGGAAACCACGGCTACGGAAAAAGATATTTATTCGGTGAAGATGGACGGGACGGGAACAAAAAAAATATCAACAGGCAAAGGGGTGAACAATCCGGAATTCAGCACCGGGATGAAATATTACATCAATCATTACTCCAACGCCAATGCGCCCGAATTTATTACTATTAATAATTCGGAAGGGAAACAACTACGCGTGCTGGAAGATAATGCCGGTTTGGTAAAAAAGATAGAGGAATATGCTGTAAGCAAAAAAGAATTTTTCACTTTTAAAACTTCCGAAAATATTGAACTGAATGCCTGGATGATAAAGCCGGTTCATTTTGATGCGGGTAAGAAGTACCCGGTATTGCTGGTGTTTTATGGCGGACCGGGAAACAATATGGTGGTGAATACGTTTGACGGGAGAAATTATTTTTGGTATCAGCTGCTTGCCGAAAAAGGATATGTGATAATGTGTGTGGATAACCGGGGAACCATGTATAAAGGAACTGCTTTTAAAAAATGTACCTACAAGCAGCTTGGCAAACTGGAAGTAGCCGACCAGATAGAAACAGCTAAGTACCTTGCAACACTTTCTTATGTTGATAAATCGCGAATAGGCACTTTTGGCTGGAGCTATGGTGGGTATTTAAGTTCGTTGTGTATTACCAAAGGAGCCGATTATTTTAAAACCGCGATTGCTGTGGCACCGGTTACTAACTGGAGGTATTACGACAACATATATACCGAGCGGTTTATGCAGTTGCCACAGGAAAACGCAAGTGGGTATGATGATAATTCGCCAATTAATTATGTGGATAAATTAAAAGGAAAATATTTGCTGATACATGGCAGCGGGGATGACAATGTGCATTATCAAAACACAATGGAGATGGTGAATGCGCTAGTAAAAGCCAATAAGCAATTTGATTTATTTGTATATCCCGACAGAAATCACGGGATAAGCGGGGGCAACACCCGATTTCACTTATATACCAAAATGACGGATTTTATTTTGGGTAATTTATAGGATATACTTTTCCATAAACTTTCGGGCAGAGAGCACTTCTATTTCAGAATAATAAAAACCATTTTTATCTTCTGTAATGATGCAGGTACATCCCACTTCAAGTGCAGAATAATACTGAAGCCCGTCTTCGAAGTCGTGAATCTTTTTGTTTTTATCAACAGCGATTATTGTTTTTTCTGCGATGGAAGTAATATTAAAATGATGTATCAGCAAACTTATTTTGTTCCTGGCAATAGTGTTCCCGTGTTTTTTTTCTGCAAAATAATACGCTATAGCCAAAGATAAAGGAGAAGTATAAACTAAAAACCGGGGATTGCCGGTAAGGCTAACCACGCGGGAACTATAGGTAAACAATGGAAATTCTTTATTAATTACCGAAATAAGAATATTGGCATCTAAAAAAATCTTCATTTTTTTCTGTTTCTGAATTCCTGCTTTTGCTTTGTATAGTTTTTGGGTTTGCTTAAATATTCTGCGTTTCCTTCTGCCAGTTTATTTACCCATTCCGCAATCGGCATTTCTTCGAGCGACTGATATTGATGATGTGTAATATTATCTAACACAAACTCCATAAGTCGGGATAAACTGATATTGTTTTTTTCTGCGTATTTCTTGGCTCTGGCTATTATTTTTTCATCAAAAGAAAGAGTTATTTTTGCGTCCATGAGTTTGTATTTTAAAAATTATACTACAAAAATAATAATTCTATACGTACAAAAACCATTTCATTTATTTTTTTTTCAATTTTCTTTTATTTATAAAAGAAAGATATTTTATTTATATTCGCCCATTGAAATATTAATTTAACCTAAAATATAAAAAACTATATGACAACAGAAACAGCAAAAACAGCACACCCCAAAGGACTATGGGTTTTATTTGGAACGGAAATGTGGGAACGATTCAACTTTTATGGTATGAGAGCTATATTAGTATTGTTTTTAGTAAATTCTTTATTAATGAAAGAAGAAGATGCATCTCTCATTTATGGTGGTTTCCTGGGGCTTTGTTATTTAACACCCATGCTGGGCGGTTTTATTTCCGACCGTTTTTTTGGAAACAGAAATTGCATTATGCTGGGAGGTTTGATGATGGCTGTGGGGCAATTGTTTTTATTTGCAAGCGCTACTATATTTTCCAGCAATCTTGGATTAGCCACTTCTTTAATGTGGACAGCATTGGCAATTATTATTTTCGGAAACGGTTTTTTTAAGCCAAATATTTCCAGCATGGTAGGAAGTTTATATCCTAAACATGAAAAATCGAAACTGGATACAGCGTTCACCATTTTCTATATGGGAATCAATTTAGGTGCTTTTCTGGGGCAGTTGATTTGCCCGATAATAGGAGATGTAAAAGATAGTGGAGGAATAAGAGATATCCATGCTTTCAAATGGGGCTTTTTAGCAGCATCCATAGCCATGGTATTAGGAACATTAATCTTTGCATTTCTAAAAAACAAATATGTAGTTACTCCCGAAGGCAAACCATTAGGCGGTTTGCCATCCAAAAGAGATTCATCAGATTTTGAAGAAGGGGAATCAGAAAAAGCAATATTCAGCACCACCTCTTTAATTGTGGCTGTCATTTCATTTATCATCTTATTTTTTGCCATCAAATATTGCATTTCAGGAACCAATGTTGTTAAAACTATTATTTACCCTATTATATATGCAAGCGGGCTTACCTTAGCCGGATTAATTATTTCAGATACTTCTTTAACTAAAATAGAAAGAGACAGAATTATTGTAATTTATATTGTAGCCTTTTTTGTCATCTTTTTCTGGGCAGCATTCGAGCAGGCAGGTTCATCATTAACCTTTATAGCAGATAATCAAACCGACAGAAATTTCTTTGGCTGGTTAATGCCTCCATCAATGGTTCAGATTTTCAATGGATTGTTTGTTGTTATTTTCGCGGTACCATTCAGTATGTTGTGGGATAAGTTGAGAGCCAAAGGCAGAGAACCTATTTCGCCTATGAAACAGGCAATGGGGTTATTATTAATTGCATTGAGTTATTTTATTATTGCAAATAATGTAAAAGATTTAGGTAATAGCGGACTTTTAGGAATTAAATGGTTAATCTTATTATACCTTATTCAAACCTGTGCCGAACTATGTTTATCACCCATAGGCTTATCATTGGTAGGAAAACTTTCTCCAAAAAGATTCGCTTCTCTGTTATATGGAGTTTTCTTTTTATCCAATGCTTCGGGGTATGCTTTAGCCGGCACATTAGGTTCTATATTGCCATCTACCGGAGATAAATTTATCAAAGCGAAAGAATTAGGAATTGATTTGCAAGCCGTATTAAACAAAACTGTGGTTGCAACTCCCGACCAACTTAAATTATTATCTGAAAATCATATTACCGCTTCTAACCCAGTATTTGCCGGATTTGAAATCCACAACTTATATGAATTTTTTATGGTGTTTGTTATTCTTACAGGAATAGCTTCAGTTATTTTATTTTCGTTAAAACCTGTGTTGAAACGAATGATGCACGGTGTAAAATAATTTACTTTATTCTCCATAATTAATAAAAAGGACAAATAACTTTATTGTTTGTCCTGTTTTTTATTTTACAAACTATTGTTACTTTTATAAGATGATAAAAAAGGTTGTTGTGTTTGTATGTATTGTATTCGGTGCAGTGATAACGGAAAGTTTCATTCATTTCATTCAGGCTCCTGCTGACGAATTAAAAGGACCTGTTCACTGGTACACTTTTCACGATGTGGTGGAAATGCAAAAAAATCTTTTAAACCAATAATGGTTGATGTTTACACCAGCTGGTGCGGTCCGTGCAAAATGATGTCGGCTAACACTTTTGGAAACGAAACGATAGCAAAATATTTAAACGAGAATTTTTACCCTGTTAAGTTTAATGCCGAAACCCGCGATAGTGTGGCATTTAACGGTGTAGTTTTTAAAAACAAAAACCCGGAAGGAACCAAACGCCCCGTTCACGATTTTGCTATTTCTATTTTAGATTCCAAATTAATGTATCCTTCCATTGTGTTTTTAAATGAGAAAATACAACGTATACAGGTAATGCAGGGATATTTAACAGCCGACAAGTTTGAACCGATTATGAAATATTTCGGAAGCGGCAGTTACAAAGACACTAAATATGAAGACTATCAAAAAACATTTGTACCCGAAATAAAATAATTCCCACTATAACCCCCGGCATTCTAAAATCTTTTTCTACATTTGCACTCCCCAAAAATAAGGGGTTTGGAGAGATGCCTGAGTGGCCGAAAGGAACAGTTTGCTAAACTGTCGTACTGGGAAACCGGTACCGAGGGTTCGAATCCCTCTCTCTCCGCTTTGTTTGAAGAAATAATTTATTATACTAGTTTCTGTTTGCAGGTTGAAAATAATAGTACATTTGCAACCGTTTTCAAAAGTTCTTTACATAAGTATTACAGTTCGGGGCGTAGCGTAGTCCGGTCATCGCGCCTGGTTTGGGACCAGGAGGTCGCAAGTTCGAATCTTGCCGCCCCGACATAAATTGGCTAATTAGTTAATTCGTAATTTTTTCTTTTCGGAGAACAAGTTTTCAGATTGGTTAATTGGCTTTTTTTATTTTGATCCCATAGCTCAGCTGGATAGAGCAACGGTTTTCTAAACCGTAGGCCTTTGGTTCGAATCCAAATGGGATCACTGAAAGTGGAAAATTAAAATAACACTATTTCGCTCTTCTCTTTTATTCAATAGTATCATTCGTTTCGGGAAGATGATTAATGTAAGTTTACATTTATTCTTTCCCACTTAACTTCACCATTATCTCCCTAAAACTTTCCAAGCCTGCTTTGAGATTCTCGATAATATCCAGCCGCTTGCCATCAACATTTTGTCGATAGTATCTCTAGCTATTTGTTCAGGATTTTGGTTAAGCATTAATAATATTATAATTGAATATTCATCTTTTAAAGTAGCCAAAGATAGGATTTTGTTTCAACTATTTGTAAAAACAAAACTATATTAATTGGGTTTGTTTGGGTCAACGTAATTTTGTAGGGAGTAAAAAAATTAAGCGAAGAGCTTTTCTAACCTAAAGAGAAAAAATTTCACATCCTTCCCCCCTCTTAAATTAGCCCTAAACAATTTTAGTTTTGCGTTGTAAGATTCAGCGTGAGCA
>JANYDQ010000125.1 GCA_025363555.1 Bacteroidota bacterium
TAATAGAACGAACCAATGCTTGGCTGGACGCCTTTAAAGCTCTTTTGGTGCGTTTTGAAACAAATAAAATTCACTGGAAAGCACTACATTTATTAGCCTTTACCGTTATTTTATTACGTCAACTTTAAACAACTTCATTGAGATTATTTCTTTAACAATAAATTTATTTTCAAATGACAGAACTCAAAACAAAAAAAACAAAAGTAAAAGTAGAAGATTTCATCAATTTCATTGCTGATGAACAGAAAAGAAAAGATTGTTTTGTGATACTAAAGATGATGGAAAAAATCACAAAAGAAAAAGCCAAGATGTGGGGTCCAAGCATCATTGGTCTTTGTGATGTTCATCTGAAATATGAAAGTGGCAGGGAGCTGGATTGGTTCCACATTGGATTTTCTCCTCGCAAAGCAAATATTACATTGTATATTGGAGGTGATTATCACAAAAAACCGGAGCTGATGAAACAGCTTGGGAAACATAAAGTAGGTGGGGGCTGTTTATACATTAATAAACTAAGTGATGTAAACATTGATGTTTTAAAACAATTAATTGAAGACGGTTACAAAGCCAGGGCTTCTCATAAGTGATGATAAGGTTCGTTCTTTAAAATAGTCATTGCCCTGTAAAGCTGCTCCACAAAGAATAACCGAACCATCTGATGTGAGAATGTCATTTTAGATAAAGAAATTTTTCCGTTAGCTCTTTTATATATCTCTTCCGAAAAACCATACGGACCGCCTACTGCAAATACTACATTCTTAATTCCTGAATTCATTTCCTTTTGAATGAACTGCGAAAATCCTACAGAAGAATATTCTTTTCCACTCTCATCCAGCAAAATTAATTTATCAGATAACTGAATATTTTTCAGAATCAATTCCCCTTCCTTTTGCTTTTGTTGTTCTATGCTAAGGGCTTTTGTATTTTTCAAAGCAGGAATAACAATGGTTTCAAACGATATGTAATGTTTCAGCCGCTGTTCATATACCGAAAAACCTTTTATTATGTAATCGTCTTCTGTTTTTCCGTTAAGGATTAATGTTATTTTCATGTTTATTTATTATTTCAATACAAAAAAAATCTAATTTTGCTTCCGATTAGCAATTGAGTTAACTTATTAGTTTCAAGTATGGCTTAATAATTGCATGAATTAAGGAAACAAAATTAACAATGAAAACCAAATCGCTGCTATTATTATTTATTATATCTTTTTCTCTTATGTCTTTCCGGTTAGATATTATCGATGACATAGCTTCCTCTATTCGCTCCGGCAACCCTAAGAACATTTCCAAATACTTTATAGAACACATCGATATGAAAATGATTGATAAGGAAGATGTGTACAGCAAGCAACAGGCGGAAATGATTTTGAAAGATTTTTTTGACAAGCATATTGTGAAGTCTTATACTGTGGCTCACAAAAGCGAAGCTAAAAGTGGTTCGCAATATGTTATAGGAACGCTGGAAACTTCCAACGGCAAATTCAGAACTTATTTCTTAATAAAAACTTCGGGAGATAAAACGCTGGTGCAGCAATTCAGAATTGAAAATGAGTAAAAAGTTATTACCCGAGCGTCTCTACCATTTCAATATCCAACAATTTATTACTACAGCATTAGCCGAAGATAAAGGCGATGGGGACCATACTTCCCTTGCCTGTGTTGCGTCAAAGGCAAAAGGGAAAGCACGTTTGCTTGTAAAAGAAAATGGTGTGCTGGCTGGTGTGGAACTGGCTTTGGAGATTTTTAAAATCGTTGATAAAACTTTGAAAGTAAAAGTATTTATCAAAGATGGCAGCAAAATAAAAACCGGGGATATAGTACTAACAGTGGACGGAAAATCACAATCTATTTTATTGGCAGAACGTTTAGTTTTAAATTGTATGCAGCGAATGAGTGGCATTGCAACAAAAACAAATCAAATGGTTCAACTTTGCAAAGGCACAAAAGCAAAAGTAATAGATACCCGAAAAACAACCCCTACCATCCGCGGCTTGGAAAAATGGGCCGTATTAATTGGTGGTGGAGCAAATCATCGTATTGGTTTATACGATATGATTTTAATAAAAGATAATCATGTTGATTATGCAGGTGGAATAAAACAAGCAATTGAATCGGCAAATAACTATTTGAAATCAAAAAAGAAAAAACTAAAAATAGAAATAGAAGCACGTAGTCTGGACGAAGTAAAACAAATACTTTCTATTGGAAATGTGCATCGAATTATGTTAGATAACTTTTCGATTGCTGATACAAAGAAAGCAGTAAAATTAATTAACGGAAAGTACCAAACGGAATCCTCTGGAGGTATTACAGAGCTTACCATAAACAGTTATGCAAAATGCGGTGTTGATTTTATTTCGGTTGGAGCACTTACACATAATATAAAAAGTCTTGATTTAAGTTTAAAAGCAATTTAAAAGATGAGGCATAAATATATTAAAAGATATATACAGTTTCGACCTGTGTATGGTTTAATAAAGGTAAGTAAAAAAATTATGTTGCCCGGGTTTGAAGGGTTAACGCTTTACCTGGTTTCAAAGTTTTTTTTCAGCGGAATACAAAAAGGCACATTAAATATACGTGCTTCTTCTTTATCATTTAGTTTTTTCTTAGCTCTCTTTCCTACCATAATATTTTTGTTTACCCTCATTCCTTATATTCCTATTGCTCATTTCAAAGAAAATCTCTTTAGCCTGATGCAGAACATAATGCCAAAAGCAGCCTTTGAAGCCACTAAAGACACGATAGTAGATATTATTCAAAAAAGACGAGGCGGACTATTATCCATCGGTTTTTTTTCTGCTTTGTATTTTTCAACCAATGGATTTAATGCAATGATAAATGCATTTAGCGAAACCTATCATGAAATTGAAGCCAGGGATTTTTGGCAACAACGCCTGGTGTCTTTGTTTATGCTTATTGTTTCGTTGCTTTTAATTTCTGTATCCATTGGGCTTTACATAGGCACAGAATATGGTATCCATCATTTAGCTAAAACACACAAAGTGTTGTATTATTTTCTTCATTCACTTAAATGGATTATTTTATTCGGACTCTGCTACTCGATTGTTTCCTTTAATTATTTTGTAGGACCTAAGAAGAAAAAAGGCTGGACTTTCTTTTCTGCCGGCTCCATGTTTGCAACTATACTTACAATTGTTGCTACAGTTGCGTTTTCTTATTATGTAAATACTTTTGGAAAGTATAACAAACTATATGGTTCTATAGGTTCGTTGATTGTGGTTATGATGATTATTTACATCAACTCATTGATTTTACTTCTTGGATTTGATTTGAATGCAAGTATTCATCATGCAAAAAAGCACAACGAAACATTCAGAAAAAGATTAAGTTCAACTAAATAATATCCCGCCTGTCGTTGTTTGTATCACGTTTTCGTTTTTCCTGCTTCCTCCGCATTCTTACATTCAGCATCTCTACAAAAAAAGAAAAAGCAATAGAAATATAAACAAATCTTTTATCCACTTCCTGGTGAAAAGACTCCAAAACAAGCATTACTCCTATCATTAATAAAAAAGATAATGCCAGTACTTTTATTGTAGGATTATCGTTTATAAAGTCACTCACTTTTCCGGAAAATAAAATCATTATTATCATTGCAATAATAACGGCTGATATCATTATTAATAAATTACTTACCAGTCCAATTGCCGTAAGTATTGAATCGAAAGAAAAAACAATATCTATTAATACAATTTGTAAAACAATGGCATTAAAACTTATTTTCTTTGTTTTTATTCCTTCGTCATCATATCCTTCTATTTTATTGTGCAGTTCAATTGTAGTTTTGTAAAGTAAAAAAATACCTCCTGCAAATAAAATTAAATCGCGACCGGTAACACCAAAACCGGAAATAGTAAACAAGGCATCTTGTAAATTTGCAATCAAGCTAATGCAGAATAATAATAAAATTCGCATTATTAAAGCCAGCAACAAACCAATAGTTCTTGCCCGTCCCTGGGTTGCTTTCGGAAGCTTTCCGGAAACAATGGAGATAAAAATGATGTTATCAATTCCCAGTACTATTTCCAGAACAGATAAAGTAAGCAAACTTATTAATGAACCGATTGAAAAAAGTTGGGTAAAATCCTGGGCTAAATGCATAAATAAATTAATTTTTACAAAAATACAGAGATTTTATCCAATTTCTCTAAATTTTTTCCCGTTGAATTTCAATACTTTAATAATTATTTTAGTACCATGTGATACAAGGTACTACATTTTATATATATCTTTGCATCGTCATTTACCGACAACTTATTTTTAAAAGAAATAAAATTAAAAAAATAAAACAGAAACTATGAATATAGAAAACACAAAAGCTCAAATGAAAAAAGGGGTACTTGAGTTTTGTATTTTATCAGTGCTTTCAAGCGGGGATCAGTATCCATCTGAAATAATTGAAAAGATGAAAGAAGCAAAACTAATAGTAGTGGAAGGAACACTTTACCCTTTACTAATGAGATTAAAAAATGATGGCTTACTTAGTTACAGATGGGAAGAATCGTTATCGGGACCACCGAGAAAATATTATAAACTAACCCCGGTAGGTAAACAATATTTAAAAGAATTAAAAACTACCTGGACAGAATTAGTGAATGCAGTAAATAAAACAATAGAGAAAAAGTAAAAGTAAAATAGTATTACCTATTAAGTATAAGCCAGACTAAATAATATAAATATAAATAATTAAAACAAAATCGAAACAACATGAACCGTACAATAACAATGAACTTAGGCGGCATTATTTTTCATATTGAAGAAGATGCGTATGACATACTCAACAGATATTTGAGTACTATCAAAGGATATTTTAAAGATTCGGAAGGCAGAGATGAAATAATGACCGACATTGAATCGAGAATTGGAGAGATGCTCCAGGAAAAAGTAAATAATACTAAACAAGCGGTGTTGTTAAGTGATGTAGAATCTGTTATTGCTGTAATGGGCAAGCCGGAAGATTTTGCAGGAGAAGGTACACAGTCTGAAAACAGAACTAATACGGAATCTTCTTCAGAAGAAAATAAATCTTCTTATCCTAATAATAAAAGAAGACGTGTGTTCAGAGACGTAGATAATAAAATAGTAGGTGGAGTTTGTGCTGGTGTTGCTAACTATTTTAATTTCGATCCTATTTGGATGAGGGCTGCGTTTGCAATCAGTTTTTTTGCTTTTGGTTCGGGGTTTTTATTGTATATTATTTTATGGATAATAATTCCTAAGGCAAGAACCACTGCTGAAAAGCTGGAAATGCACGGAGAAAAAGTGGATGTAAATAATATAGGTAAAGCAGTGAACGATGAGTTTGAAGGTTTTAAAAGGAGAATGAATGAATTTGGTGATAAAGCCAAATCGCCTGAAACAAAAGAAAGGATAAGAACTACGGCACAAAAGGCAACTGACTTTTTTGGCGATGTGTTTCATAACATGATTCATGTATTTGGAAAAATTATTGCTTTCTTTTTAGTATTTATAGGTATTGCATTAATGGTTGGGTTACTTGCCACCATTTTCGGGAAAGGAACTATTTCGGTTTTTAATTCGCCTACCAACAACATTCATTTTTCATTGTATGAATTCAGTTCGGCTGTGTTGCCGGCCGATTTGCCTGTTGTTTTAATTGTTATTGCGTTTATTCTTTTCTTTGGTGTTCCTTTGCTTTCGCTTATTTATGCAGGTATCAGGCACCTGTTTGGGATAAAACAGAAAAACAGGATTGTAAAATATGTTGCTAATTCTTTGTGGTTAATTGGTCTTGGATTGGTAATTTATATTGGCTTTGAAATTGGAAATGATTTTTCGGAACAGGCTTCTTCCAAACAAAAAATGGAACTGTTTCAGCCAAAGGGACAGGTGCTTACCCTGGATTTAAAACAACTGCCCGATGATGACCTGGATGCCACTTACGAACATCACAAACGTCATAAAGTGAAACTGGGCGACTGGACAATGATTTCGAAAGATGATAATAAATTCAGTATTGGATACCCTGTTATGGATATTGTGAGAAGCGAAACAGACAGTGTGCAGGTAATTGTAATAAAAACTGCCAGTGGATATGATAAAAAGGAAGCCGCTTATCGTGCCAAAAACATTGAATACAGCATTTCCCAAAAAGATTCTTCTCTTGTTTTTAATAGTTATTTCGACATTAACAATGCCGATAAACTGCGAGCGCAGGATGTAAAAATAATTGTGAAAATACCTTTGAACAAGGTTATTTACTTGAGCAAACGAATGGAAAAAATAATTTTTGATATACATAATGAGAACGATGCGCTTGATTATGACATGGTAAATCGCAGATGGATAATGACTGAAAGTGAATTAAAATGTATTGACTGCAAAGGACTGGAAACTTTCAGCAAAAAATAATTTTTAAAGCGCTGTAACTTTTAACTAATGCCAATCGTCTTAATAATACGGATAACGAATTTATAGATTTACATTTATAAAAACGGAATTAACTATTTTCAGAGGGGTTTAAACATTCGTGCAAAGAAAGTAAAGGGGAACAGGTTTGTAGCATTTCCTGTTCCCCGCCCCTTGCTATTTTTATACAGGTAACCAATTAATACAAATTTTACGAATTTCAATTATATATGAATTTCGTAAATTCCAAATCAGTGGTTATCTGTATTCTTTTTTATTACTTTTGCTAAAACAAAAATTTTATGAAAAAGATAATCCTCCTTTCCATCGCTTCTTTCCTTTATCAAAACTTCTTAGCCCAGGATACCATTGTTAGATTCAATGGTGAAAAAATAATGGCAAAGGTTTTAGAAATTGGTTCTGCTGATATTAAGTATAAAAAAACAGGTTTCCTGGACGGACCTACTTTTGTGGAAAGCAAAAGCGATATTTACATGATTAAATATTTTAACGGAACCAAAGATATGATTGGTGGTTCTGAAAAAAGAGTAGAGATGGGTGTGCCAAACAAAAGCAATCCTGATTATACAACCGAACCAGAAGTGGTTTCTACTAAAATAGAAGGGTATTATAAAAACTATTCGTTTAAAAACAGGTATATAGAAGAGGAAGAATTGCATAGTATATTAATGCAGACAAAAGACAGGAAAATAATGAACCTTGTGAAACTTTCAAAGCATCAAAAAGGAGTTCAAAATATTGCTTTTGGAACCATACCCTTTGCAATCGCTTCTACCATTACCATTCCTTATTATCTTATTTATGCGTTTGGTTATAACAATAATCTTGGCGACCAATATACGGTGTCGGAGCGCAATAAATATGCGCTGCTTGGCGCTATCAGTTTGGTTGGAACTATTGCCTGCCCTGTTGCTTCGGGCATTGCCGCAAAAAAAAGAAGAGAGTATAACCAATCGGCTATTCAACTGTACAATCAAAAATATTAGTTTAGATTTTAAATCCTACATCTAAATCCTGATTTCTAAGTCATACCCTGATTTTTTTTAATGAAAATCTATTTCTCTTTCCTCGTGCTTTTATTTTTTGTTTTTCAAAAGGCAAATGCACAGGATACTATTATTAAAATAAACGGAGACAAGGTAATTGCCAAAGTGATGGAAGTAAACGAAACAGAAATTAAATATAAGTTGTTTGATTTTTTGGACGGACCTTTGTATGTGGCGGCAAGAGCGGAAGTAAAAATAATTAAGTATGGCAAAGGAATTAAAGAAACTGTTTCGGAAGGCAAAAACAATGAACCCCCAGTTATTCAGCTTATAAAATCTCCGAACGAAATAAGAGAAGGTTCTACTTTACTTTCGCCCAAAATAGATGATTTTCAAGTTTCTTTTTCGTATAAAAACGAAATGATAAACGAATTTCAAATGCAAACCATACTGGTACATACCAGGGACAGCGAGATAATAGCGATGGTTCAAAAATCGCAACAGGCAAAACGAAGAGAAAAAATTGGTTACGCAACAATTCCTTTTGCAATAGGTGCTACCGTGGCTGCTCTTTACTTTAAAAAATATTCGGAGAATAATAATATTAAAAATACCAGAAGTGATTATACAAATTCGGAATTAAATAAATATAAAAATATTGCAGGAATATGCTTAATTGGAACCATTATCTGCCCGGTTACTTCAGGTGTGCTGTCGCACAAACGAAAAGGATATAACAGCGAAGCCATTAGGTTATACAATCAAAAATATTAGAAAGCGAAATTCTATCCCGCACATGCGGAACTAAATTCTAAATACAAATCTTCCTATTTTTTTCCTTCCGGGTTTAATACCCTTGTGTACGAAACCTTGTAAACCTTTGCTATATATTTCGTCCCTACGGGACTTTCAAATTGTTGTCATTTTCTTTTCTGCCGATATATTGCTCCTAACGGAGCATACAATAGCTCTTAAAATGTCCCATAGGGACAAAATATTGGTAGTAATAATTCTCTGCACCACTCTCCAAGTCCCGTAGGGACTACATATTAATTGTTCGCACACCTTGGGTTTAAAACTCTGGCACGGGTGTTTTTTTTGCATTATTTTTATTTCTTCAAATAAAATATTTTTCAGATTTTAGTTTAATTATTCATCAATTAAAACTAAAAATAAAATGAAAAAAATTAATATTAAACATCCTGTAGAATTTACTCTTAACAAAATTCCAAACGGAACAAATTGTGAACACATTGTTTACGAAAAAGAAAAGGATTTATTTTTAATAAGCCGGAAAAAGCTGGATGATGCTACGGGTGGAACGATTAAAGAATGGAGAAGAAAAATTGATTGTGGAGGTAAACATTATTAACATGATGGATAGTCCGGCAATGAAATTATTAAAAGAGAGAAATTTTTTATTAAAGAATGCCAAAGAGCAGAAGCAAGTGAAAGCACAGGATATTAAATATATTAAATCAGACAACATTTATTGTGATGTACATTTAACGGATAGAATTTTTTTTACATTATCCAATACAATGAAAGAGACCGAGGCATTTTTAAATTCAAAACTATTTATTAGAATACACAGATGTTATCTTATAAACAGATTGTTTATAAAGAGCCATAGTAAAGTTCGGGGGAAGTATATTTATATGACAGATGATGCGAAAATAAATATTGGAGGAACATATAAAAACCATTTTTTGAAAGAGATGGATTCTGAAATTGATTAATTCACAAGTTTTTTATTCAGTTCACAAGTTCTCTCTTTTTTTTCGGTACTGATTTGAATATTTTTGCAGCATAATTTTTAGAACGTTCTTATTAATAAGCAGAAGAAAGAGGTTTGGACGGGAAGGGAAAAGGTAAAAAGTAAAACCCGGATGTTTCGATTCAATACCTTGGAGTTTTTGTTTCAAAATTCCGAAAATTTTCAAAAATTTCCGAAAATTTCACCAAAACCCGGATGTTTTGATTCATTACTCGGATGTTTTGATTCATAACCCGGATGTTTTGGTTTGAATTTCCGAAAAACCAATAAAAATTCGGAAGTTTTGAAATAAAACATTAAGGTTTTGATTTTAAAGAAATAGGTTATAAAACAAACATTCAGGCGTTAGGTACATAAGTTCGGGAAACTATTAAAAATGAAAGCGGATATAATTGAAAAGAAAAAAGTTTTGAATTAAAAGTTATGGTAAATAAAACAAAAGATTTGCCTTTTAATACAAAACACAAGGAATTTGAAATAAATAAAATAAATAATTTCACTACTAACCGAGAAAAATAAAAAAGGCAAGTAAGTTTCCCCACTTGCCTTTTTTATTTTTCTCGGTTAGTAGTGAAATTATTTATTTTATTTATTTTTCTCGGTTAGTAGTGAAATTATTTATTTTATTTATTTCAAATTCCTTGTGTTTTGTATTAAAAGGCAAATCTTTTG
>JANYDQ010000143.1 GCA_025363555.1 Bacteroidota bacterium
GTACAATTTGTACCCCATTTAGTTCACCTTTATGCATATACAAATCGCCTAATTTTGCAAAATCTCTTGCATTAGAATTAAAACAACAATAGGCTTTTTCCATCCCATTTTCATGGTCAATACTCCAGTACGCATCATGCCTTGCACCTATTGGTTTCCACAATTTTTCGGAAGCATATTCTGCCAATGTTTTACCTGTTGCTTTTTCTACAACCATCCCTAAAAGTTCGGTATTTCCACTTAGGTATTTAAACACTTTACCTGGTTCTTCTGTAACTTTATAGGACAATGATAACTTAGAAATATCTTTACCATAATACGCTTTTGCAGGATAAGCAAACGGATTAATATAACCTTCATCAAAGTTAATACCAGTGCTCATAGTAAGCAAATGTTTAACCGTTAGTTTTGCGCCCATTCCTTCTTTAAATTCGGGTAAAAAATCACTAACTGGTTCCTCCACATTCTTTATTTTTCCTTCCGAAATAGCAATACCAGTTAATATACTCACAAATGTTTTTGCCATACTAAATGAATTAGTAACACTTGCAGCTCCTTTTCCATCCCAATATTCTTCATACAAAACAGAATCATTTTTGATGACCATATAAGCAACTGTGCCCAATTCTGCGGAAGCATTTCGAGTAGAATCATTTATTTTTGCGGTGTTATAATTGCTTGCATTTGGCCATTCTATAGGGGTTCCAGCCTTTATGGTATAATAAGGAAATATTTTATATTCATCTATAGAAGGACCCATTCGCCCTTTAAACACTGTATTAGCAAGTGTTTTGTAGATATGAGTATTGCCGGTAACAAGGAAAATAATATTGGTTATAATAATTATTATTAATAACCATTTGAGTATTTTTTTTAGGATGCGCATGATAATTTTATTGGCACAAAAGTAATTAATATTTTCAAGCCTAGCAAAAAAGTAAAACTATTTGCTTATTTTTTCTCATCTAAATTTGTAAGAATATACTTACAAGTTTTTTATCTTTAACCATCTAAATAAAAGATTTAACAAAATAAATTTTTTTGTTAAAAATATTTAATACATTCGCCCCCTGAATATTCATTAAAAACTTTTCAATGAAATTAGTTTTACATCAATTGCCCTTTCCACTACCTGGTGAGTTTTCGATTAATAATAATACTAATAGCCTTGCGGATAATATTTATGCTGCTATTCATAATATAAATACGCATATCAATAATGCTGATAGCCCTGTGGATATTATCCGCGAGCATATTTATAATCTTCACAGCCGTATTGATAATATAAATACGCGTATCAATAATGCTGATAGCCCTGTGGGTATTATCCACGAGCATATTTATATTCTTCACAGTCCTATTTATAATATAAATGCGTTCAAGAATATTTTTTATACGCGTGTAAATAATATTTACGTCCACGTAAAAAATATTTACGTTGACTATTTCGGTTCAAATAATCACTATTTTAATAAAAATAAAAGCCCGTTTAATGCACTTTTTAATACAAAAAAACACCTTTTTTTAATAAAAACAACTCATTTTAACTAAAAATTAACTAACAACTAATAACGAACAACTAACAACTAAAAAAATGGAAATAGCTTATCTTGACAACGAAATCCAGATTTTGACCGACCTGAGTAAAGGTATGGGAACCAACTCCGCACAATGGGCAGGACAACCCGTTACAAAAGCCGATGTGGATTTAATGATTACCCAATTGGGAAAGCGAAAAACGGACATTGAAGATGCACTTGAAAAGGTGAGCCTTGCCCGAAATGCTGCACGAGACGATGTGAAATTAAAAATAAAATCATCCGACCAGGTCACCAATCTTGCAAGGGGGATTCATGCCATGGAGACCGAAAAATTAGTTAATTATAATATAAAGGAAAGAGCCATTAGTTCCACTACCCCTGTGCCGGGCATGGCAGTGGTTTCAAGTGTGAAGGACGATACAGACGGTATTGGTTTTGTAATTACTATCCAGCCTTTAGCAAACGCCACTGATTTTGATATTGAACGCTCCGTAACCACAGCCGATATAACCGTGCCCGGAGAATTTAAACACCTTAAAAGCATTAAAAAACTTACTTATATTGATGATGACGTAATAAAAGGAATGCGATACCATTACCGCGCCACCGGCTTTAACCGCAATGGAAGCGGCAAAGTGAGCGCAAGCATCAGTGCGGTGCAATAGGGATTAAGGTTTTTTATTAGCCTCTCCTGGAACGGGGAGGCTTTTTTATTGTGGGATTAAAAAGAAATATACATTTACCGTTCATAAAACAAGCATATATATAATGATAAGATAAAAGTTAATTAAAATATAGCGCATACAAATGTTTCTAATCTGATAGAACCGCAAAATTTATATAGAAATAGAAACAGTTGGAAGGTGCACCCGAAAGGGTGTGTTCTTTTAGCTGTTTTCAACTTTCTAAAAGCTCTTTGCGGTGCTTATCAGGTGAAGAAGACTAGCTGGAGTTCACACCCCTTTTTATTGGTTAGTGAATGATGGCAAAGCATAAAGAAAAGAACACTAACTAATAATAATTATAAATTAACTTAAACTAAAATGAAATGAAAAAAATTACCTTTTTATTGATTATTACTGTACTTGCAGGAGCAACCGTTTTTGCACAGCATTTGGAAGATTGTAAACATGCC
>JANYDQ010000145.1 GCA_025363555.1 Bacteroidota bacterium
AAGTACGCTTCTGGCGCTCCGGGCGATTGATACCACTTTTTGTTTGTTTTATTTTAATTGTTGCCATCTTATTCTGATTTTGCAATTAGCGAAATATGCTAATTAGCTAATTAAATTTATCCGTTAAATACTTTTTCCATTGAAATACCTCTTTGCTGAGCCACAGTAGCTGCATCGCGCATTTTAATCAACGCATCCATAGTAGCTTTCACCACGTTGTGAGGATTTGAAGACCCTTTTGATTTTGCCAAAACATCTGTTACACCAACGCTTTCCAACACTGCACGCATTGCACCACCCGCAATAACACCAGTACCATGAGCAGCAGGTTTTAAGAAAACCAGAGAACCACTGTATTTTCCGTATTGTTCGTGAGGAACAGTACCTTTTACAATAGCCACTTTAATTAAGTTCTTTTTAGCATCGTCAATACCTTTAGTAATAGCATCAGTAACCTCTTTTGCTTTTCCTAAACCGTACCCAACAATTCCTTTTTCGTTACCAACTACCACGATAGCCGAAAAGGTAAAGTTTCTACCTCCTTTGGTAACCTTGGTTACACGTTGAATGCTTACCAGCTTATCTTTTAATTCGATATCGCTCGATTTTACTCTTTTTATGTTTGCGTTTGACATTATCTTTTTTTTTGACTTTTTACTTTCTACTTTTTACTTAAAACTTCAGACCAGCTTCTCTTGCCCCTTCTGCCAATGATTTAACACGACCATGGTATAAATAACCATTCCTGTCAAAACGTACAGAAGATATACCAGCTGTTGATGCTTTTTCAGCAATAGCTTTACCCACCATTTTAGCCTGATCCATTTTGTTCACTTTTGCATCAGCAATTCCTTTATCAGCCGAACCTGCTGCCACAAGAGTTTTTCCTGTTACATCATCTATCAACTGAACATAAATTCCTTTGTTGCTTCTAAAAACAGTAAGTCTTGGACTTTGAGCATCTCCCGTAACCACTTTGCGGATACGTTGCTTAATTCTGTTTCTTCTAAATTCTTTTGTTACCGGCATTTTATTTTTTTCTTAAAACTTTGTACTTACTATTTTATTTTTGTCTTAATACTTTGTACTTACTACTTAATACTCTTAAAACTATTTTCCTGCTGATTTACCTGCTTTTCTTCTTAAAATTTCGCCTGTAAACTTAATACCTTTTCCTTTGTAAGGTTCAGGTTTACGCAACGAACGTATTTTTGCAGCTACCATTCCTATCAGTTGCTTATCTGCACTTTCTAATATAATAGTTGGGTTCTTACCTTTTTCAGTAACAGTAGTTACCTTAATTTCTTTTGGTAAATCAAAAGAAACGTTGTGAGAATAACCTAATGTTAACTCTAACAATTGTCCTTTGTTTGCAGCGCGGTAACCCACACCTACTAATTCCTGCTCTGTTTTATATCCATCGCTAACTCCTTTTATCATTGCTGCAACTAAAGCACGATATAAACCGTGCATTGCCTTGTGGCGTTTTTGTTCAGTAGCACGGGAAACTGTAATAATACCATCCTCGTTTTTCAACGTAATAGCAGAATCCATTTGTTGAGTTAATGTTCCTTTAGTACCTTTTACAGTTACTAAGTTTTTATCCGAAACACTTACTTCTACTCCCTTTGGAAGTGTGATTGGTAATTTACCTATTCTTGACATTTCTTTATTTTTAAATCTTAATACTTTGTACTTAATACTTAGTACTCTTTAATATACATAACACAAAACTTCGCCACCTACTTTTTGAGTTTTTGCTTCTTTATCAGTCATTACACCCTTAGATGTGGAGATGATAGCAATACCCAAACCGTTTAAAACTCTTGGCAATTCTGTTGACCCGGCATACTGACGTAAACCCGGCGAACTGATTCTTTGCAAGCTTTTAATAGCCGACTGTTTGCTGATAGGATGATACTTCAACGCAATTTTGATGTTGCCTTGAGTGGTCGAATCTTCAAATTTATAACTTAGGATGTACCCTTTTTCTAAAAGAATCTTCGTGATTTCTTTTTTAAGATTTGATGCAGGAATTTCTACAATTCTGTGGTTGGCTTTGATGGCATTTCTTACCCTGGTAAGATAATCCGCAATGGTATCTGTCATTTTAGTTGGTTTATATTTTATCCCGCACGCAGAATAATTATACGTTAATACTGTCCCTGAATCATAACATTTTTCACAATGTTATTTTTTTTAGGGACGGCAAAGGTAAAAAACTATTTAATATAAACAACAGGTGGTTAAAAATATTTTTTGAGGCCAATTTGTATAAAAGGTATTTTCTTCAACAGGGAGATGTGATTTCGGGGAAAATTCAATTGAAAAACAAATCATTCAAATAAATTAAGTTGAATTCCGTTATCCTGATTGGCTTGTTCTTTTGGTGGTGCTTGTTTTTCGGGAGAAGAATTGTGATTGTTTAGTATTTCCTGTCTTTCTTCTGCTTTGCTAACTATTGTTTCAATATCTGCAACGGTTATTTCCATTTCATTTATTGCATCAGGTATATTGTTTTCTGCTTTATGTATGCGTGCATCTATTATCTGTGTACGCCATATTTCGAGTAATTCTAATGACCCGATATTATTTGTTCGTTCGGCTATTTGCATTTGAATATGAACCAAATCAAGTTTTTTTGCCAGTTCTTTATCAGGCAATGTTGCCATAAGGGCAACGTATTGCTCATGGTTGTCAATGCAGTCTTTTATGCGGATAGCGTTGCTCATTTATTTTTCAAGTTCTATCTTTTCAATATCACCAAGTTCAATTTTTTCATCATCTTCCAATACTAAAATAGATGAATTAAGTACCTTATGCTTTTTTAATACTTTTCCGCCTTTAAGAAAAATACGAACAAGCTGATAACCCATTCCTGATTCAGGCATATTTACCAAGTAATTTACCCAATTGTCTGTAAGTTTAATTTTTCCTGTTTGCATTTCTATATTTTATATTCAGGGCTAAAGCCCGCTTTAGTTATATTTCTTTATTGCCCCCAGCCTAAAGGCTGGAGTTATTTCAAGATTTAATTTTAACTCCAGCCTTCAGGCTGGGGTTGTAATAATTAACCACTAATTGGGCTTTAGCCCTGACTATTGAATTTGTATGTTTTAATGAATTTTTCATACTCATCAGTAAATGTAATTTTTTTATGATGCTCTTCCTGGTTGTTGATGTAGATTCTTACTTTATCTAATTGTGATTCGCTAACTGATATTGCAAAATATTCATCTGCCCATTCAAATTTTTCTTTTGTCATTTTTTCTTTATTTATCCAGAATGCTGATTCGCCTTTAATTAACTGCATTGCTTTTGAAACACTCATTTCTGCATTTAAACTGAATAAACAGTGAAGGTGTTCGTGATATCCATTAATGGAATCAATAAAAATTTCTTTTTGCTTTGCATTATCCTTAATATGATTTATTACTTTTTGTTTTATATCATTTACTAAATAAGGATACCTGTTTTTTGTTCCCCATACCGAATGTATCCAAATTCTTACAAATGCCATTTTTTATTTAATCAGGGCTAAAGCCCTTGTCAGTTATATTTCTTTTTTGTCCCCAGCCTGAAGGCTGGAGTTATTTTCAAGGTCTGATTCTAACTCCAGCCGCAGTTGTGGTTATACAGGGTCTAATTCTAACTCCAGCCTTCAGGCTGGGGGTCAGAAAATACGCTTTGCAATGGCTTTAGCCTTGACTTATGACCCTCCACTATTTTTATTTCATTCCATACTTTTACCTCTATTGCTTCATCAATTATTAAGTATTTAAAATAATGCACTTCAGAAGCTTCATCATACCCATCATTTTTACAAATATAATAAAGTCGAAAAAAATAACATCCCAATTCATTCAATTTATCAAATGAAAGTGTACTTAATTTTTGAATATGTTCCTCCTTGCGAGATGAAAGACTTTGCATTGTTTTTTCAAAATAACTTTTCTTCATATCCCCTCCACTATTTTTATTTCCTCATCCGTCAATTCATACAATTGATAAACCAATTGATTTATTTTTTCTTCGCTGTGTTCTATTCGTTGTTTTAGTTGTTCTATTTTTGTTGGTAGTTTTTCTTCTTTTATTTCTTCATTTAGTTTTAATAGAAGGTCAACGTGTTTGATGATTTCATCGTGAGTTGATTTTTCTTTTTTATTCTTAACATCAATTTGTTTTATGGGAAAATTTTTGAAAAAAACATAACTAGGCTCATAAAATCCACCTCTTAATTTTGGAAGATATTTTTCAAATAAAAAATGATTTAATTTGCTATTCAAAAAACCTAACAAATATTTATCATCAATTGGTATGATAAAACATTTTTGATTAGTGTACCACCCTTGAGTATCAAATGTAAATTCAGGTCTTTTTAAAATGTTAGGATAAATGATTTTTGGTTTTTCAAATTCTAAATAATAATCCACAGCATCCTGTATCTCATACCATTTATATGCTCCAGGTTTTCTACCAGCCCATTCAGTACCTTTATATGTTTTTGGCTTAGGAGTTAGTTCTTTTTTATATGCCTCTAAATGAATTTTTAC
>JANYDQ010000172.1 GCA_025363555.1 Bacteroidota bacterium
AAAACCGGTAATAACCGAAAAAATGACAGTGCAAGGCGACAAGATGAGTCGCTATGGATTTGTGGTAGATAAAACTGCTAACAAGGTTCAGATAAAATCGGCTGTTGAAAAATTGTATGGTGTTTCTGTTTTATCCGTAAATACACAAAATTACGTAGGTAAAATGAAAACCCGCAACACTACACAAGGTGTAGCAATAGGAAGAGTAAAACAAAATAAAAAGGCAATCGTTACCCTGAAAGCAGGCGAGACAATTGATTTTTACGCAAGTATTTAATATTAAGTAACTATACAGGTTAGTAACCTGTGATAATAAAAAAACTAAAATGGCATTAAAGAAATTAAGACCTTTAACACCCGGTCAACGATTTAAATTGGTTAGCGATAACGCTGACATTACTTCCGACACACCCGAAAAAAGTTTGTTGGTTCCTGTTAAAAAATCTGGAGGACGCGACAACACAGGTAAAATGACAATGCGCTACATAGGCGGTGGTCATAAACAGCAATACCGGATTATTGATTTTAAAAGAGACAAAGCAGGAGTTCCTGCTACTGTTAAAACGATAGAGTATGACCCAAATCGTACTGCTCGTATTGCACTTTTACATTATGCTGACGGAGAGAAGCGTTATATTGTTGCCCCTGCCGGTTTACAGGTTGGTGCAAAATTGATGTCGGGTAAAGATGCAACTCCTGAAGTAGGGAATGCAATGTACTTATCAGATATTCCATTAGGAACTACCATTCACAATATAGAATTACGTCCGGGACAGGGAGCTATTATGGCTCGCAGTGCTGGTTCATCTGCGCAGTTAAGTGCAAGAGATGGAAAATATGCAGTAGTTAAAATGCCTTCGGGAGAAACCCGGATGATTTTAGTTACTTGTATGGCAACAATAGGTTCTGTATCTAATGCTGACCATAATTTGGAAATCAGTGGTAAAGCAGGTCGTACTCGTTGGGCAGGTCGCAGACCAAGAACTCGTCCGGTAGCGATGAACCCTGTTGACCATCCGATGGGTGGAGGAGAAGGTAGAGCTTCAGGAGGTCACCCGCGCTCACGCAAAGGTTTACCATCTAAAGGTTACAAAACACGTTACCCGAAAAAAGCTTCGAATAAATACATTATAGAAAGAAGAAAGAAATAAGAAAGTACGGAGTATTTAGTATTAAGTACAAAATAGAAACATAATTAGAAATTTAGAATAATAAATAAGTTTACTGGCTCAACTGAAAGGAAGAGTTTCACAACACAAAAAAATAAGAAATGGCACGTTCGTTAAAAAAAGGTCCTTTTATAGATTGGAAATTAGAGAAGAAGTTGATGGCTGTTCAGGCATCAGGTAAAAAAACAGTTATCAAAACATGGTCTCGCAGATCAATGATTTCACCTGATTTCGTAGGTTTGACAGTTGCAGTTCATAATGGTAATAAATTTATACCTGTGTATGTTACAGAAAATATGGTAGGACATAAATTCGGTGAGTTTGCTCCAACCAGAACGTTCAGAGGACATTCAGGTAACAGAGATAAAGCAGCATAGAAAATTGCGGATTGTGGATTTAGGATTGCGGATTTGAGCAGCCGAATACCACAACCAAAAAACAAAAATAATATAAACATAAAAAGTAAATAAATAACTAAGGAGATTTGAGAATGGTTAATCCGAAATCAAAAATCCGAAATCCGAAATCAAAAAATGGGTGTTAGAAAAAAAAACGCAGCGGACGCACGCAAAGAGGCAAACAAAAGCAGATATTTTGCTGAGTTGAGAAATTGCCCTACATCTCCCCGTAAGATGAGATTGCTTGCTGACTTAATAAGAGGTAAAGAAGTTTTTATGGCTTTGAATATTTTGAAATTCAATCCTAAAGAAGCTTCGATAAGGTTAGAGAAACTGCTGACATCAGCTATTTCCAACTTTGAAGCAAAAACAGGAAACCGTCCTGAAGACAGTAATCTGGTAGTGAAAGAAATATTTGTGGACAGCGCTCTTCAAATGAAACGTTTGAGAACTGCACCGCAAGGTCGTGCTAACAGAATCAGAAAACGTTCTAATCACGTTACAATAGTGGTAGATAGCAAAGCAGTAACTGTTAAAAATAATAAACAAGAAGAAACAACTAATAATACAAACAATTAATGGGACAAAAAGCAAATCCAATAGGCTTACGTTTAGGAATCATAAAAGGATGGGATTCTAACTGGTACGGAGGAAAAGATTTTTCTGACAAAATAGTAGAAGACTTCAAAATCAGAACTTATTTGAAAGCACGTTTGGCGAAAGCTAGCATTTCAAAAATTGTTATTGAAAGAACAGTTAAAATTATTACTGTAACCATTAATACTTCCCGTCCCGGAATAATTATTGGAAAAGGCGGTTCAGAGGTAGATAAAATTAAAGAAGAGTTAAAAAAGATTACAAAAAAAGATATCCAGATTAATATTTTTGAAATAAAAAGACCGGAGTTGGATGCTCGTTTAGTGGCAGACAGCATTGCCCGCCAGATTGAAGGACGTATTTCTTTCCGTAGAGCAATGAAAATGACTGTTGCATCCACCATGAGAATGGGAGCTGAAGGTATTAAAGTAAAATGTTCAGGTCGTTTGGCAGGAGCAGAGATGGCACGTGTGGAAGGATATAAAGAAGGACGTACTCCATTGCACACATTACGTGCTGATATTGATTACGCATTGGCAGAAGCTCATACTACTTATGGCCGTATAGGTGTAAAGGTTTGGATTTGTAAAGGAGAAGTTTATGGTAAACGTGATTTGTCTCCTAACATTGGAAGTTCAACAGCAGGACCTAAAGATGGCAAAGGCGGACCAGGAGGAAAAGGCGGGGAAAGAGGAGATAGAAAATTTGATAAACGCGGACCGGGCGGACCAAGAGGTGGTGCCGGTGGAAGAGGCGGAGAGAGAAGAGAGCCAAGGAAATAAAAGAAATTGCGGATTGCGGATTTGCAATTGCGGAATAAAAAAATAGAAATAATAAAAATAAATAACCAGGTTTTGGAAAGTGGTTCGGTAAATCCGAAATCGAAAATCCGAAATCCGAAATTAAAAAAATATGTTACAGCCGAAAAGAACGAAGTTTAGAAAGATGCACAAAATGAAGATGAAAGGAAACGCTAAGCGTGGCGATCAACTTTCTTTCGGTTCATTTGGACTAAAAGCTACTGAAGGATGCTGGGTGACAGCTCGCCAGATAGAAGCTGCAAGGGTTGCAGTTACCCGTTACATGAAACGTGAAGGTCAGATATGGATTTGTGTTTTCCCTGATAAACCAATTACCAAAAAGCCTGCAGAGGTTCGTATGGGTAAAGGTAAAGGTAGCCCTGAATATTGGGTGGCGGTGGTTAAACCTGGAAGAATAATGTTTGAAGCAGAAGGTGTGCCGATGGAAGTAGCAAAAGAAGCATTGCGTTTGGCTGCTGCTAAATTACCGGTAACAACTAAGTTTGTAGTTAGAAGAGATTATTCGGCAGAAACGGTTTAAAAAAGTATTGAGTATTAAGTACAAAGTATTAAGACAAAAAGATAATGGTACAAACAGATATAAAACAACTTTCAACAAAAGATTTGATTGAAAGAATAAAAGAGGAAAAAGGTGCTTTGGCGAAACTAAAGTTGAACCATGCAGTATCTCCTATTGAAAATCCTGCAAAGATTACATACAGCAGAAAAACAGTAGCAAGATTACAAACAGAACTTCGTGTAAGAGAAATAGCAGAAGCGAAAAAATAATTACGAAATGGAAGACAGAAATTTAAGAAAAGAAAAAATTGGTTTGGTTACCAGCAACAAAATGGACAAATCAATTGTAGTATCGGTGGAACGTAAAGTGAAACACCCTAAGTATGGTAAATTCGTAAAAAAAACTACGAAGTTTATTGCTCACGATGATGCTAACGCTTGTAATATTGGCGATACAGTGAAAATTATGGAAACCCGTCCTATCAGCAAAAACAAATGCTGGAGATTGGTGGAAGTTCTGGAGAAAGTGAAATAGAGTAATTTCGGATTTCGGATTTTTGATTGCGAAATGAGATGACGAATTCAGAACTGAAATTAAGGACAAAAAAATTTGCATTAAGAATAATAAAATTAGTTCAAAGTTTACCAAAAGATAGAGTTAGTGAAGTTATAGGAAAACAATTATTAAGGAGCGGAACATCAGTAGGAGCAAATTATAGGGCAGCATGTAGGGCAAGATCGCAAGCAGATTTTATTTCTAAAATAACAATTGTTGAAGAAGAGGCGGATGAATCGGGTTATTGGTTAGAATTAATTTGTGAAAGTAAATTAATGAAGGAAGAAAAACTAGCGGAGATAATGAAAGAAGCAGGCGAATTAACTGCAATTTTCACATCTTCTGGAAAAACAGCAAAAGAAAACAAAAAATAAAAATTCGGATTGCGAATTTGCTATTCCGGGATTTTAAAAATAAGATAAATAAAAAAGTAAATTAATGTGGTTTAGTTTTTTTGAGTTTCGTCAATCCGAAATCAAAAATCCGAAATCCGAAATCAAAAAAAGATGTTACAACAAGAATCAAGGTCATTAGTAGCTGATAACAGTGGTGCAAAAGAAGTGCTTGTTATTCGTGTGCTTGGAGGTACTAAAAAAAGATATGCTTCTATAGGCGATAAAGTGGTAGTTACAGTTAAACATGCTTTGCCTTCAGGAAATATTAAAAAAGGTGCTGTGTCGAAAGCAGTAGTGGTAAGAACAAGAAAAGAAATCAGTCGGGCTGATGGTTCATACATTCGGTTTGACGATAATGCGGTAGTATTATTAAATGCTACTGACGAGTTAAGAGGAACACGTATTTTCGGACCAGTTGCCCGCGAATAGAGAGATAAAAATTTTATGAAGATAATCTCTTTAGCACCGGAGGTGTTGTAAGAATTAGGAATTAGGAATTATAAATTAAGAATTAAAATGTCAACAAAATTACATATCAAAAAAGGAGATTCGGTAAAAGTTCTTGCCGGTGATTCTAAAGGTTCAGAAGGTAAAGTGCTTTCGGTGGACAAAACAAAAAACAGGGCATTTGTGGAAGGTGTTAATATGGTATCTAAACATACCAAGCCAACAGCGCAAAATGCAAATGGTGGCATTGTGAAGCAGGAAGCTTCCGTTCATCTTTCTAACCTGATGGTGATTGAGCCGGGAACAGGTAAACCTACCCGTGTTGGTCGTAAGTTGGATGAAAAGACAAATAAATTGTCACGTTATTCAAAAAAATCAGGAGAGTTAATAAAATAATTGCGGATTGCGGATTTTTAATTTCGGATTAAAACGAAACCTGGAAATTGCGCAAAGCAAAAGTAATTAAAAATAAGTAAATTAAATAAAGGATTTTCAATTTTCATTAATCCGAAATAAAAAATCCGAAATCCGAAATAAAATGAGTTATTCACCACGTTTAAAAGATAAGTATAAAGCAGATGTAGTACCTGCTTTACAGAAAAAATTTGGTTACAGCAGTTCAATGCAGGTACCAAAGATTACGAAAATTTGCCTTAACCAGGGAGTTGGTGATGCAGTTTCTGATAAGAAATTAATTGAAGGTGCTATTAAGGAAATGACCACTATCTGTGGACAGAAAGCAGTTGCAACTATTTCCAAAAAAGATATTTCTAACTTTAAACTTCGTAAAGGAGTTCCTATTGGAGTAAGAGTAACGTTGAGAGGAGATACCATGTATGAATTCCTTGACAGGTTGATTTCTGTGGCGTTACCTCGTATTCGCGATTTCAGAGGTATTAATGATAAGGGTTTTGACGGAAACGGAAACTATACTTTAGGTGTAACTGAACAAATCATTTTCCCTGAAATTGATATTGATAAAGTAAACAAAATAATGGGTATGGACATTACCTTTGTAACAAGTACTCCCAATGACGAAGAAGCATTGGCACTGTTGGCAGAGTTTGGAATGCCTTTTAAAAATCAAGCTAAAAAACAATAATTAGAAAATCTAAATTCTAATATCTAAATACTAAAAATCTAAAAAATAAAAGAATGGCAAAAGAATCAATGAAAGCAAGAGAAGTTAAACGCAAGAGATTGGGTGACCTTTATGCTGAAAGAAGAAAAGCATTAAAAGCAGCAGGTGACTCGGTAGGTTTGCAAAAACTTCCAAGAGCATCTTCTCCAACCCGTCAGCGTAACCGTTGTAAATTAACAGGTCGTTCAAGAGGTTATATGCGTCAGTTTGGTCTTTCTCGTAATACGTTCCGCGAAATGGCTTTGGATGGTATGATTCCGGGAATTACCAAGTCGAGCTGGTAAAAAAGATTTCGGATTTCGGATTTGTGATTGCGAATTGAAAAGTTCGCCACAGATTTTAACATATTAAAAGTCCTGTTCTGAATTTCAGAACAGGACTTTTTTCATTAAAAGCGGGTAGTTAGGGATAACAAAAAAAACGAATTAACGTACCAGGTGGTGGGTATGGATAACTAAGCAATACCCTTGGAAACCCAATAACCACAATACTAAAACCATTCTGTTGACGTTCAGGTACTAAGTGAAACACGTAAATTTAGCCCCCATTTTGCCTTAAAAACACTTATGGTGCAGGGAATTAACTTATATGTTGCATCAATATATGTTTCAGTTGCATTAATATCAATTGATGTCACTTTAATACATATTCCTGTGTAATTATTGTCTCAAGTTGCAACAGATATGCACCAGATGCAACATTAAGTGACATTCATGTGTAAGGAATGTCACTTAATGTCACAGGAAAGTGTATTAACGTAACAACATAGTATTCATCTGTTACTTCTGGTGACTTAGTGTTACATGAATATGTATTGATGTAACAGAATAGTGTATTCCTGACACATCATAGTTAATTCCCTACACTCTAGGGGGTTTTGGGAGGAAAATTGGAATTTATTTACTTCAGGGCTAAATCAAAGAATTTGATATTATTTCACCAGGAATGAGTACCCCATGAAGACTGGTGTCTTTTGGGGTGTTTTTTTTATCCCGTTTTTACCACTTTCTTTGATATTACATGCGTGGGAGACAGGCATCCGCAAAGTAATGTATTCTTGTCCTTTTGCCTAAAGCATCCGACTAATAACCCAAAACCCATAAAAAGTCACTTTTTTAGTTTTTTTTATTCTTTGACCCACCCTTTGAAACAAGCCATAGTTATGTATTACAACAAGCTATACCCTTAAATCCATGATCATAAGTTCTGTATCCATTCTCAAGAGTTCTTCATCTGTTCTCAAGAGTCCTGAACCAATTCCATTAATTCCTATTCGAATTCTTATAAAACAGACTTTAAATTTGCTGAAACCGTTATAAAAGTGAGGAAATTATGATAAAGAGGGGAGTTTGTTAATAATAAAGAAATAAACATTTGCTCCCACTCCTTCCAAAAATACTACATTTGGCAATTCAATTAAAAATGTCTAAAGACAAAGCCAAAGCAATTATTCAATCTCTTGTTGAGCGTTTTCGCGAACACAAGGCGGAATATCATTTACCCGACTACAATGAGCAAAAGCTGCGACAGGATTTTATAAATCCATTTATCAGGGCATTGGGATGGGATTTGGATAATAAGGAAGAAGCTTCTGAAGCCTATCGCGAAGTAATCTACGAGGACAAAGTGGTGGTGCGTGGAAAAGCAAAAGCACCTGATTATGGCTTTCGCCTTGCAGGTAGCGGAAAGAAAAGGTTGTTTTATATTGAAGCTAAAAAACCTTCAGTTCCTATTAAAGTTCATAAAGAATCGGCTTATCAGTTGAGGCGCTATGGTAGCAGCGCACAGGCGCTGGTTTCCATCCTTACCAATTTTGAAGATTTTATTGTTTACGATTGCTCTAAAGTTCCTAATCTGAATGACAGCGCATCTGTTGCGCGATTAAAGCATATTTCTTATGAAGAGTATATAAAGGAATTTGATTTTATTTACGATACATTTTCTCACGAAGCAGTTACCAAAGGTAGGTTTGATAAGTTTGTACAAAGCGATACACATAAAAAAGGAAGTCAGACTTTAGACAAAGAATTTGTACAAAGCCTTGATAAGTGGCGCAACTACCTTGCTACAAGCATTGCGCAAAACAACAGGAAAATAACTGATGAAGAACTCAACTTTGCTGTTCAGCAAACCATTGACCGTTTGATTTTTCTTCGTTTCTGCGAAGACCGCTCTGTAGAGCCTTACGGGCAATTACAAAAAGCCGTTTTAAA
>JANYDQ010000205.1 GCA_025363555.1 Bacteroidota bacterium
CTACCTACCCACTTCCTGAAATTGTCATTCTGAACGAAGTGAAGAATCTCTACTAAAAAAAATTGTGTTTGGCTTAATAATTGAAAACATCTTAGAAATGAAAAAACTTTTTTTCTGTGTCATCCCGTTTATAAGTGCAGTTTCTTATGCACAACTTCCGCCAGGACAATATTCTTCCTCCAACAAAAAAGCAATTTCTCTCTTTGAGGAGGCAGTGAAATATTACCAGGAACGGAATGATGATAAAGCGAAGGAAGAAGCATTAAAAGCAATTGAGAAGGATGCCAATTTTATCGAACCTCATTTATTGATTGCCGAACTGTATGACAGTAAAAACAAAGTGAAGGAAGCGATTGATGAATATGTAAAAGCCATTTCTATTAATCCCAATTTTAACATGAGTAATTTCTATCTGCTTGCCGAACTGGAAATAAAGATTGGAAAGTACGATGATGCAAAGAAAGATTATGAAAGATTTTTTAAAAAACCTCATATCAATCCCGATATAAAAGATATTGTGGACCGTCAATTAGACAATTGTAATTTCGCGATAGAAGCCATAAAGCATCCGGTACCGTTTGACCCTAAAAATATGGGGGAAGCCATCAATTCGGAACTGGAAGAATATTTTCCGGCTATTACTGCTGATGACCAACTTTTTCTTTATACCCGAAATAACAGGAACGACAAAACTGATTTGCAGGAAGATTTTTATGTCAGCAAAAAAGTGAATGGTGTTTGGGGGAAATCTACACCAGTAACAGGAATTAATACTCCCGGCAATGAAGGCGCACCTTCATTTTCAGCAGATGGTGAATTGTTGTTTTTTGCAGCCTGCCAGGAAATGGATGGTAGTTACGGACCCTCCCGCAAAGGGTATGGCTCCTGCGATATTTTTTATTCTCAAAAGGTGGGCGATAAATGGACAAAGGCTTATAACATCGGACCTACCATTAATTCGAAAGATTGGGAAACTCAACCTTCTTTTTCTTCCGATGGAAAAACATTGTATTTCATCAGCAACCGCAAGGGCGGACAAGGTAAGTCGGACATCTGGTATTCAACCTTGAATGCCAACGGAGCCTGGGAACTGCCTGTAAATATTGGGAATAAAATAAATACCCCTGAAAAAGAAGAATCTGTTTTTATTCATCCGGATGGCAAAACACTTTATTTTAGTTCCAGCGGGCATGTAGGCATGGGTGGTTTGGATATTTACGTGGTGCGGAAAGATGATAACGGAGAATGGGGAACACCCCGAAACCTTGGATATCCCATCAATACATATGCGGATGACAATAGTTTATTAGTAAACGGTGCAGGCAACCTGGCTTACTTTGCATCAAGTCGTGCGGGCGGGTATGGAGGATTAGATATGTATCAGTTTGAACTGTATGACGATATTCGCCCTGGAAAAATTACTTACCTTAAAGGAAAAGTGTATGATGCAAAAACCAAGGCTCCTCTTGGCGCTCGCTTTGAGTTGATTGATTTGCAATCTTCCAAAACAATAATTACATCAGATGCAAACAGCGGTAATGGTGAGTTCCTGGTTACGCTGCCGGTAAATAAAAATTATGCGCTGAATGTTTCCATGGCGGGTTATTTATTTTATTCGGAAAATTTTTCTCTGAAAGAATTGACTGATGTTACCCAACCTTTTAAAATGGATGTACCACTTCAACTTATAGATACAGGCAATGTGGTGGAACTGAAAAATATATTTTTCGAAACAGCGAAGTTCGATTTAAAACCCGAATCGAAAGTGGAACTGGATAAACTGGTTTCGTTTTTAAATCTGAATAAAACCATACGCATCGAATTAAGCGGACATACGGACAATGTAGGCGATAAAAAAATGAACCTTACCCTTTCATTAAATCGTGCAAAATCGGTATATAATTATTTGGTAACGGCTGGAATAGATGCCAACCGCCTTAACTATAAAGGATATGGCGATACCCACCCGAAAGTAAAAAACGATACAGATGAAAACCGCGCAGCAAACAGAAGAACGGAGTTTAAGGTGATAGGAAAATAGAGCACGAATTAATAAAGGAAGAACTCAAAACAGTATTCTCTAATTTATAAAACTAAATTTAGTGAAATTTGAAAACTAAGCCCAAACCTACATTTGCACCACTTGCTTTTAGTTTAAAGGTATAATTAATATTATTAAAATTGGTTGTGTTATCAGACAAGGTTAAATTTGGATAGTTATATCCAACATAACCAACATTAAAAAACATTCCAATATGATTACCAAAATAAATACGTGGAACCAGCGCAATACCATAATTAAGCCCCCCCCCCTGTGCTGTGCCATCAGTAGAATTCAATGCCTGGTATTTTATATGCGAATAACCGCAAGTTAATAGGATAGGCATATCAAAATGAACTGTTTTAACAAAATGAAAGCCTAGGGTTAAACCACCATCCCAACCATTAACTGAAGGTTTGATATGATTATTAGTAGAGTCGGCTTGTGTAAAATATTTTGAGTAGCCAAACCTTCCCCCTATTCCCAACCAATTGTTTATAGCATATTCTAAATTTAAAGCATAAACGGCAGAAGCAGCTCCTCCATTTTGTTCATCTGTTTTATGAATATCTTGAAAAGAATCGTGATAATCCCATTCACTATGAACATTGGTGCCATATACACCAAATGATGCACTTGGGCTTATTATTATTTTACCTTTTATAAATGCTTTTTCCTGTGCTATCGAATTTGAAATAATTAATACGATTGCACTTGATAATAGTATGGTTTTTTTCATGTTTATTTTTTAATTAGTTAAAGACTTAAATTTTGTATTAATTTATTGTTGCCATAAAAGTAATTTTTTTTTTAATACCAAAACCAGCAACTCTATTTAGTTATTAAAATACTAAAAAAAGATTTGTCAATAAAATTATATTCTCTACTTTGAATTTATTTTTAGATTTACACTTTACTCTTTAACATTAAACTCAATTATGAAAATAATATTTATGGGAACACCCGAATTCGCGGTGCAATCCTTAGACATACTACTAAAAAATAATTATAATATTGTAGGTGTTATTACTTCGCCTGATAAACCTGCGGGGCGCGGACAGCAAATACAGCAATCGGCAGTTAAAAAATACGCAGTTGAAAAAGGAATTACTATTCTTCAGCCCGAAAAACTAAAAGACGAGACTTTCTTAAATCAATTACGAGAACTGAAAGCCGATTTGCAAATTGTGGTAGCCTTCAGAATGCTTCCTGATGTAGTTTGGAACATGCCTCCAATGGGAACCATCAATCTTCATGGTTCTTTGTTACCCCAATACAGGGGTGCTGCTCCTATTAATTGGGCAATAATAAACGGAGAAAAAGAAACAGGTGTTTCTACTTTTTTTCTGCAACACGAAATTGATACCGGAAAAATTATATTCCAGGAAAAAACTTCCATTGACGAAAATGATGATGCGGAAACTATTCATGACAAGCTGATGAATATGGGTGCACACCTTATATTAAAGACTGTTCAGGCTATAGAGATTAACAATTATCCGCAAATGGAACAAGCTATATTAATTGGAGAAAATGAAAAAATAAATACCGCACCTAAAATATTTAAAGAGGACAGTTTAATCAATTGGAATAAAAAAGTGGATGATATATATAACTTCATCAGAGGGTTGAGCCCCTACCCTACTGCTTTTACCACCTTATGCTCTCCTGCCAATGTTAACATTTTATTAAAGGTGTTTAAATGCGAAAAAGAAAAAAAACAACATTCAGAACCTATTGGCAGTATCAGCACAGACTCGAAAAGCTTTTTAAAAATTGCATGTAGCGATGGATACCTATCCATCATTGACTTACAACTTGCAGGAAAAAAAAGAATGCCTGTTTCCGATTTCCTTCGTGGCTTCCCCATAAATACTAAATGGAAGGTTTCTATTTAAAATTAATCTAAATAACATTCCTGCAATTGCATTATATATAAGTGTACAGCTTGTTTGAAGCTACACACATACTTTAAGTAATGATTCCAAAAACAATAGTGTCAAAACAGCACCCTAGGTGCCTTTACAGGACAAGTTATTAACAAAAGGGCTACTTATCAACAATTTCAAACTTTTTTAGCTCCGAACATACTGCCATATCAGTATTGTTTTTACATTTACACCACAGATAATTTAATATTAACAAAAAAAACAAAAAACAAAATGAACAAATCTGAATTAGTTGACGCTATCGCTGCAGAAGCGAAGTTAACAAAAGCTGATGCTACAAGAGCATTAGAAGCATTCGTAAACGCTACTACTAAATCACTTAAAAAAGGTGATAGAGTTGCGTTAGTTGGTTTTGGTTCTTTCTCTATCTCTAAAAGAGCTGCGAGAACAGGCCGTAACCCGCAAACAGGTAAAGCTATTAAAATTGCAGCTAAAAAAGTTGCAAAATTTAAAGCTGGAGCTGATTTAGCTAAAATCGTTAACAAGTAGTAGTTAACATTTTTTAAAATAAAAAAGTCCTGCAGCAATGCAGGACTTTTTTATTTTTATATACTTCATCGTATAAACGTAAGATATTATCTTTGCAACTTTAATTATAAAACTAACCTTGCAAAGGTTATAAATCAAAATAAACAAAAACTAATAATTATAAACTATATTATATGTCTAAACTGGAAAAGATAAACAACTTCGACCCGAATGGTTTGGGAGATGAAAACAATAACATTTACGGATTGCCATTTACCGCTGATGAAGCAGAAATAGTTATTATTCCTGTGCCTTGGGAAGTGACTGTTTCTTACAGTGCCGGAACAGCGCTGGGACCGCAGGCAATTTACAATGCATCTTTCCAGGTGGACTTATTCGACCCGAAAATAAAAGATGCCTGGAAAATTGGTATTGCCATGGAACCTGCTTCTAACGACATAGAGAGTAAAAGCGAAAGTCTAAGAAGAAAAGCCGAAACTTATATAGGTTTGCTGGAAGAAGGTGAGACCACGGAAACCAACGATGAGATGGCTAAAACACTTAAACTGATAAATTCAGAATGTGTAATTATGAATAACCAAGTAAAAGCGACCTGTCTTTCTTTTATGGAGAAAAATAAAATAATTGCCTTGCTTGGAGGTGACCATAGCACACCCCTTGGCTTAATGCAGGCTTTGGCTGAAAAAAATGATTCTTTTGCCGTTTTACAAATTGATGCACATGCCGATTTGCGGGATGCTTACGAAGGATTTGAATTTTCTCATGCCTCCATTATGTTCAACGCATTAAAAATTCCTCAAATCTCTAAATTAGTGCAGGTTGGTATTCGCGATTTTTGCGAAGCTGAATTCAATTTAATTCAAAACTCCAACGGACGAATTGTTACCTTTTTTGATCGCGATATAAAACACAAACAACTGGATGGAGCCACCTGGACAAGCATTTGCAACGACATCATTTCTCAACTGCCGAATAAAATTTATTTAAGTTTTGATATTGACGGATTGGACCCTAAACTTTGCCCGAGCACAGGAACTCCTGTTGCCGGAGGCTTTGAGTTCGAACAAATATTGATGCTGATAGAAAAAATAGTGGATTCAGGTAAACGAATTATTGCTTTTGATATTAATGAAGTGGCACCCGGAGGTGATGAGTGGGATGCAAATGTGGGTGCAAGATTGTTATACCGCATTGCTAATTTGGTGGCAAAATCCAATGGAAGGGTTTAGTTCATTAGTGTTAATTTTTTTCATGAATAAAAAACACATACTATTCTTATTGCAGATGACAGAATGATTTTTACAAATTGAAGTTGTTTAAAGTTGACGTAATAAAATAACGGTAAAGGCTAATAAATGTAGTGCTTTCCAGTGAATTTTATTTGTTTCAAAACGCACCAAAAGAGCTTTAAAGGCGTCCAGCCAAGCATTGGTTCGTTCTATTAC
>JANYDQ010000215.1 GCA_025363555.1 Bacteroidota bacterium
CTCGTGTACCAAAACGATTTCAAAATGTTCTAACAACTCTTGAGGAAAAAACAATCCTAACGCTTCTTTATCCATTGCCATTTTTGTGGCAAAAATAAGGCTTTTTCCTTTTTACTCCCTTTAAAATGTCGTTGACCCGAAATGTATCAGAAACTTGGAAAATGTATGAAGCATGCCAGGACTGGCATAAAATAAAATCTAACGACCAAAATATAGCAGATGATTTAATTGCCAAATATTGTAAATAAATTCCCTTTAAGCCCCGTAAGCGCGAAGTAAGATTTTTCAGCTGTGCTTACAGCCCACCTAAATAAATAAATTTTCATCATTATAAAATTTTTTAATAGTTTTATACGGAAGTTTGCCCTTGTGAAAAAGCTTGTGAATAAATACCTTTATTCGAAGTAAAGTTGTTTTCATGGTGTTGTGGTTAGTAACAAAGGCTGTAATTTTAAAAGTAACCGATTCCCTTATTTTCCTTTAAGAAATGGATTTTTAACTATCAGTTTCTTTTTTATAAACACATAACCTTTGTTTGTTTACGACACAAAAGTAACCTCCCTGTATTATCCAAATATTACGTTAATATGGTTTATTTGTAAAACTTGTACTTAAAGCCTTACATCTTCATGCCCGGCATATTGTTTTTAGTATCGGTATGGGCAGTATCTGTGCTCAAGGGATAGTGCCCGGTTTTAAAAACATAATCACTGTATAACAGGTAAGCACCCGAAACCACAATTGTTTCGCCTACCGTTAAACCGGAAACAATTTCGATATTGCTTTTTGTTTGTTTACCCAAAACAACTTGTCTCGGTTCAAAATCCCCGTCTTTGTTGCGTATCCACACATGAGATTTTGTTCCGTTTTGTACCACTGCATCTGTGGAAACAGTAATCTTTTCGGTTGTTTTTTTATTAATTATCACGCTCACCATCATACCCGGAACAAACTTTTTATGCTCATTGGGTACTTTTATCCTGATAAGATTAATTTTTGTTTCCGGCTGCATTTCCGGATTAGAAAAATCTATTTCCCCTTGCAGTGTTTCATCCGGAAAAGCCTGGGGAATAACTTCCACCTTTTCGCCTTCACTAATAAAATCAAGCTCATTGGCATATACCTGCGCTTCCACCCAAAGCGAATTCAAATCCGTGAGTTTATACAAGGTAGCACCTTCGTTAATGTAATCGCCTTCTTTAAAAGGTATTTCAGTAATTACGCCCGAAACTTTACTTCTTATTTCCACCACTATTTTCGGTTCTTTATCTTTCTCCAATGTTTGCACCTGGAATTCGGTGAAGCCCCAAAGCAGCAATTTATTTTTTGCCGATTCAATTAAATTAGTTGCTCCTCCGGATAATAATTTTGCTTTTTCAAGAGCAAACAAATATTCTTCCTGCGCCAGCATCAGGTCGCGGCTATATACTTTATAAAGCAAATCGCCCCATTTTATTTCCTGTCCCGGAACTTTAAAATATAACTTTTCAATTCTACCGTTGTAACGGGCAGCTATTTGCTGCTGCGAATTTTGATTGATGGCAAAAATACCGGTAAATGTTTTAGAACTGCTTATACTATCTGTCCTCACCGTATCTGTTTGTATATTGCCAAGCCGTATTTGTTCCTTATTTAGCTTTATTAAGTTTTGATCTGTTTTGTCAATCACTTTTTTTGTCAGCACCATTTTGCAGATAGGACACAACCCCGGTTCCTTTTCCATTACCTGCGGGTCCATGGAACAAACATAAAATTCATTCTCTGCAATATGTTCTTTGGTTTTAGAAATGCAGCCAGAAAGAAAAAAGGCAAACAGGCAAATGCACAAAAAAGCACGAAGCGACACAGAACTCTTTGCGAAACTTTCAGCATTGGTGGCTTTGCGGCTAACTAAAATACTATTTCTCATCTTCTTTCGCTTTAATAAATCCTTCGCTATCCATTAAGTAATGTGCTTCTTTAGCTATCATGCTTGCTTCAGTTAAACCATCAGCTATTTCAATCATTCCCATGGTTGTTATGCCGGTTTCCACTTTTTTTGCCTGTAAGCTTCCCTCTTTCCAAACCCAAACTATTTTGCTTTTCCCTAAATCAACCACCGCAGAACCCGGAACCCAAAGAGCTTCCAGGCTGTCAGCCGTTATTTTTGCAGTAACCAGGCTCCCTATTTTTTGTTTGTGTTCTGAGTTATTCATACTCACTCTCACCATCAGTGTTTTTGCCTTGTTATCAAATACAGGTTCAATAAAATCAATACTGCCTTTAAAGGCTGTGGTATCATTGTTAACAAACAATTCTACTTTTTGCCCCAATTTAATTTTACCAATATCGGGTGCTTTTATTTTTAACATCAGTACCACATTGTCGTGGTTGATTATATTAAATAATTTTTCTCCTTTCTCCACATACATTCCTTCTTTTACCGACAAGAGCGGAGTTTTACGGTAATCACTCATTTCAGAAGAAGCATTTTTTGAATCATTCATTTCGTGTACATGTCCTTCATACTTGCTGTAAACAGGAATATCCATCAGTGCTTTTTTTGTTCGCTCAATTTCCGCAATCTGTTCATCACCCAATTCAAGAAGTTTCAGTTTTTGTTTTGCTGAATAAATAAGTTGCTTTTCATCCCGCGAAGATTTTAAGAGGTAAATAAAATTTTCCTGTGCTGTTACTAACTCTGCATTATATAACTCAAATACCACATCACCAGTATTTACAGATTGATAATTATATTTTATATATAGTTTGTCTATCCTTCCGCTATAGGGCGATGAAATATCAAATTTGGAATTGTTATCATAATCTATAAAACCATCAGCGTCCACCATTATTGCATATTTTTTAAATACCGGTTGAATAAGGTTGGTGTTGGAAAGCACGTTGTAAGATACCGGTTTCAAAGCACTTTGCAGGTATCCACCCTTTTCTTTCAAAACGAGAGGCATTCCATGACACTCCGGTTTGGGGCATTTGCCTGGATGGTCTTGTTGTACATCGGGGTGCATCGGACAATAATAAATTTCCTTTTCCTCTTTAGGTATTTCACTTTGTTGTCCCGTTGTATTATTGCAGCATACCAATAACCAACAACCAATAACCAACAAACAATTACCGAATTTGTAATTCCTTTTCATAATCAACCTCTACTTTCAATAATCTTTCTAAGTGCTCTATGTATTTCATTTGTGCCATCTGCAAATCATCGTATGCCATCAATACCGGGAAAGCATCACCGGTGTTTTGACCGTAAGTAATCATATAGGAATCAAAACTTTTTTTATAAGCCGGCAACACCTTTTTCGAATAATTATCAATTTCAAGATATTCCGAATTCATTTCTATCACCAGCAATTTTATACTTTGCGAAGTCCTGTTCAGCATATTTTGTTTTTCCTGTTCCATTGCCGAAATTTTAAACCCCATTGATTTGGCTTCGCTTTTATAACCCCGGGCACTCCACGGAACAATTGGTATAGATACGGTTCCCATTATGGAAAATAAATGCGGTCTCGATTGGTAAGCATAATGTTCAAATTTAAAACCGAATAAAGGTTTGGAGTTTAATAACGTTATATTTTGATTTAATTTCATAGCATTGATTAAACTATTTACCTGCATAATATCACTGCGCTTATTTTCAATCGTGTCTTTATTATAAACATAAATTAGGTTTTTATAATTTTTAATTATGTTAGTGGTATCAATCAAAAAAGTTTGATTCACATCAGTATTCATCAGATAATTGATGGTAGCCATATACGATTTTATCATATTTTCATCGTGTATCAATTGTGTTTCCTTATCCGCCAGTCTTGCTTTCACTTTAAAGATAGTTGCCAAATCGCCTTTACCGTTTTCCATTTGTTTTTGTGATAAATCTATCATTGAATTAAGCAGCGAAATGTTTTCTTTGATCAGTTTTATTTTTTTCTGTGAGATGTAAATGCCGTAATAAGCTTCTTTTGCCTGTGAAAACAATTTGTTTCGTTCAAACATAGATTCATTCATGTCAAAAGAGGACAGAGATTCCAAATAATTTGTTTTCGCCCCAATCATTTTCCTGTTTGGAAAATCCTGCACCACCGAAGTTCTTACTGTACCGGCATAAAAGTTATCAAACGAATAAGGATTCTGGTCAAACTCTACTCCAACCTTTGGAGGCATCCATGCGCCCGCACCTTCCACCAATGCTTTATCTCCTTTTATTTTGTTTTCATAAGACTGCAACAAAGGATTATTTTTCTCTATTCCGGAAAGCACAGCGTCAAGCGAAAGTGCTTGTGCATGAGCACAAGTCACTAACAACCAACAGTAAATCACTAACAACAAGTTTTTCATTTCCTTACTAATCATTTTTTATACTGCCAAAGGCAAAAACATAAATTAAATTATAAATCATTCTTCTTTGTGTTTTCATTTCTTAATCACAAATCTTAATGTTTTATGGCTGATTCCACCATATCCATTTTCCCATATTTATTCAACTCATATCTTTTTGTCATTTCAAAAACTACAGGTGTGGTGAGCAAAACGTGAATGGATGAAGTGAACACCCCTCCAATCATGGGGAGCACTATGGGTATCATCACATCGCTGCCCACTCCCTGCGACCACAACACAGGTACTAAACCAAATAAAGCAACACACACCGTCATTATTTTGGGGCGCAACCGCTGTGCAGCGCCTTTGTACACATATTCTCTCAATTCCTCATCTGTAATGGTTTCCCTCGAATTACCTTTTAATTCCACCAGTTTATTCATGGATTCGTGGAGATAAATAACCATAAATATCCCTGTTTGCACCGCGATGCCAAATAAGGCAATAAAACCAACAGCAACAGCAACGGATAAATTAACATGATAAAAATAAATCATAAATACACCACCTATAAGCGCAAACGGAACGGTAACAATACTGAAGAATGCTTCCCGCACGGACTTGTAAACCATATAGAGCACCAGGAAAATAATTACAAATACAACAGGAATAATTAATTTTAGTGTATTTGCCGCTCTAATCTGGTTTTCGTATTGTCCGCTCCAGTCTATAAAATATCCCTTTGGAAGTTTTTTAATAGTTTCATTTATTTTTTTCTGTGCATCCTGAACCGTGCTTCCCAGGTCTCGTCCCCTAACATTAAATAAAACAGTTCCTCTTAATAAGGAATTTTCCGATTGAATCATTGTTGGTCCCAAGGAAAGATTTACATCGGCTACAGCAGAAAGTGGTATGGGGCCGAAATCTCTTGTATGAATAATGGTGCGTTTTATGTCTTCGATAGAATTTCGGTAATCCTGCGCCAGTCGTGCATTTAAGCTGAAACGTTTTCTTCCCTCAATGGTAGTGGTCAGGTTCATTCCCCCAATCAACGCCTCAATTACTAAATTAACGTCATCTTCATTTAATCCGTACCGCCCGATTTCAGTTTTGTTTATTTTAATATCAAGGTATTTTCCACCGGTGATAGGTTCAGCGTACAGGTCCTTCACGCCATTCATTCCGGTCAGTTCCTGTTTTATTTTTTGTGCTATTTCATTTAGAGTATCCTGGTTATCTCCCAGTATTTTTACACCTACGTCTGTCCGAATGCCTGTTGAAAGCATATTAATTCGGTTTATAATGGGCTGTGTCCAGCCATTAACGGTTCCCGGAATTTGTAGTTTCGCATTTAACTCATTTATTATATCTTCTTTTTTTATACCCTTGCGCCATTCCTGTTTTGGTTTTAAAAGAATAATCGTTTCAATCATACTTATCGGTGAATTGTCGGTTGCGGTAGATGCTCTTCCTGCTTTTCCCAACACATTCAATACTTCAGGAACTTGTTTAATTATTTTATCCTGTACCTGCAATATCCTCTTTACTTCAGAATTGGATACATCGGGCATTGTTACAGGCATAAACAAAATACTGCCTTCGTCCAGGGGAGGCATAAATTCTGAACCCAGGCTTACTATCATCGGAACAGTAATGCACAAAGCAATAAAATTTATTCCTATGGTTGTTTTTCTCCACTTTAAACACCACTGGATAATTGGCGAATATATTTTTAATAAAAAATTATTGACAGGATTTTTTGTTTCGGCTTTGAACTTTCCTTTCAGAAAAAAAGAAATCAATACAGGCACAAGAGTAACAGCAACAAACGCATCTATCAATAAAATAAATGTTTTTGTCCAGGCAAGAGGAGAAAACAATTTGCCTTCCTGTCCTGTTAATAGAAAAACGGGAAGAAAGGAGGCAACAATAATAATAGTAGAATAAAACGCTCCTTTGCCTATCTGCCGACAAGCTTGCTCAATAATATGTAGGCGTTTTTCTTCCTTTATTTTATTTTCCTGATTCATTTAGTTGTACTACTCTTTAAAGTTTTAATTCAATTTCAATTTTTTGCTTCTGCCAGGTGCCGGTATGCATTCTCCACCATTACTATTCCGTCATCCACCACCACACCTATTGCCAATGCAATTCCGGTTATAGACATTATGTTGGACGAAATACCAAATGCCTGTAAGAAAATAAAACTTGCCGCTATAGAAACAGGAATTTGTATAATAATAATAAATGCGCTCCGTCCGTGAAAGAGGAACAGCAATACTATTAAGGATACTACTATCATTTCTTCAATAATTGTTTTCTTAACTGATGAAATGGCTTTTTCTATTAACTCACTTCTGTCATATGCTACTTTTAGTTTTACCCCTTTTGGCAAACCTTTCTCCACTTCTGCCATTTTTTTCTTTACTTCTGTGATTACCTTGTCGGCATTTTCTCCGTATCGCATTACCACAATTCCTCCTACTGCCTCGCCTTGTCCGTTTTCATCAAAAATTCCCAATCGCAAATCTCCTCCCATCTGAACAGTTGCAATATCTTTAATTAAAATAGAGGTGGTGCCGTCTTTACCTACTGCTATATTTTCAACATCAGACAGGTTTTTAATATAACCCAACCCTCGCACAATGTAACTCATACCGCTCATTTCAAATTTCCTTCCCGCCACATCATTGTTATTTCCTTTCACAGCTTTCAAAACATTTGCCAAATCAATGTTATAATAATTCAATTTGTCAGGGTCAATATTTATTTGGTATTGTTTCTGAAACCCGCCAAAAGAAGCCACTTCACTAACTCCTTTCACTGTTTGCAATCCATACTTAATATACCAGTCCTGCAAAGCACGTTGTTCACCTAAATCAAAACCCGGAGCATCCAATGTGTACCAAAAAACATGTCCCACACCCGTGCCATCCGGACCCAGTGAAGGGGCAACTCCTTCGGGCAATAGTCGCTGTGCATAGTTCAATCTTTCCAGCACTCTCGTTCTTGCCCAGTAAATATCAACATCATCTTCAAAAACCACATACACAAAACTCATCCCGAACATGGATGTTGCGCGGATATTTTTTATTTTTGGAATGCCTTGCAAATTGGAGGCGAGTGGATAGGTAACCTGGTCTTCTATCACTTGAGGACTTCTCCCCGCCCATTCCGTAAAAACAATAACTTGGTTTTCGGATAAATCCGGGATGGCATCAATAGGATTTTGTTTCACCGAATAAGCCCCCCACGCAAATAACCCGACACTGAAAACCAGCACTAGCCATCTGTTTCGTAAAGATAAAGATATTAGTTTCTGAACCATTTGGTAATTTACCTGTTTATTTGCATTTTGCTTTTCGCCATTTAATCCTTCTTATTTTTTCTCTGGTCTTTTATATTGGCAACACGAATGCAAGCCTTTGTATTGTACATCAGTTGCAGTTGCATACTGGTTATCATATCCCGCACCTGCCACTTTTTTTCCTATTTGCTCTATTGTTATTTTTGAAGCATCAAAAGTAACCTCCAGCAGTTTCGTATTCTTATCCCATCTTTTGGAAATAATACCTTCTTTCTTTTTCAACGAACCTTCTATTGTTTCTTTACACATATCACAATTACCGAAAACTTTAAAGGTTTCAGTTTTCTTTTCCTGGGCTTTGCCCATAAAACCCGTTAGCATAAATGCACACAGCAAATACATCATTCTGTTTTTCATAATAATAAAAATTAAAGTTTAATAAATAGAACGCAACAATTCCGTTTCGTAATAAAAACGAAATAAAAAAGTATAAAAAGTATAAAAAGTATAAAATCAGATTAAAATAGAGCGATACAATATGCTCAATGATTCGGGTTTCGGGGGTCGTAAATTTTGAAGAAAAACAATCTCTTTTTTTATTGGTGCAAATTTACTATAAGTGGTTGCATGTTCAATAAAGGTGAAATTTAATAAGGGTGCATTAAAACTAAATTGTGTAGGCAGATAATGATCGTTAATCTTCGTAAATATAATTTTCTTTGATTTACAGCAATTGGAATTGTTTGCTTTCTTACAACAACACGATTTTTTATCCTGCAATGAATAAGTGTAACCTTTTTTCATCGGGCAATAATCAATTGCAACACTTATTTCAAGTGTGCTAAGAAGGAAGGAAAAGCCAAGTAATAATACAGTTATTTTTTTCAAACCGATTTATTTAGATTACAAAGATACAATAATTATATAACAACCAACCAAATCCGTGGTGTGTCCCTTTTATTACTCTACCTAATATCCGAAAATATCCTCTAAAGAAAGATAGGTTACTTTACCATACTTTTCAAGTGTTTTAATATCAAGTCCATCTTTTTTTCCAACTATCAAAGTAGTATATTGTCTGTTTTTTACATGGGTTTCCTCAAACAGTTTAATATCTGTAATGGTCATTCCAGGAACTTTCTCGTAAATATCCTTCCTGATGTCGTATGTCAAACCAAGTTTTCGGGCGCTTTCGTAATTAAATAAAATCCCTGCTTTAGTAATCCGTTCCGAACGTATACTCTGAATTATTGCGGCTTTGCAGGCATCAAAATTGTTTTGTGATTCAGGCATTTTATTTATTAAATCCATCATTCCCTTCATGGCTTCCGGCAATTTATCTGCCTGTGTTCCGATATAAGAAAAAACAAAATTCTCATCTTTCAGCTTACCCGGTGTCTGGTAAGATGAATAAACGGAGTAAGCCAATGCCTTCGATTCGCGCATATCCTGGAACACCACAGAAGACATGCCTCCACCAAAATATTCATCAAACAAACGGATAACAGGTTTATTTGCTTTTTCAAACATCCCGTCTTTAGAAAGCATTATTATTTCTGCCTGTTTCATATCGTAATCCACCACATATACATTATTATTTGCTTCTTGTGTTTTAAATTGAACTGGTGCTGGCAAAGGCATTTGTTTTTCAGGAGTTCGATGCAATACGTTTAACATTCCTGTTAATTGGTCTGGTGACAAGTCTCCATAATATAATATATGATGCTCGTAAGACGTAATATTTTTTATTATTGAAATTAATTCAGGAGCAAATAATTTTTTTAATTCTTCACCGGTTAAAATATTGGTGTAAGGTGATAATTTTCCATATTTTCCATAAGAAAACAATCCTCCATACAAAATTTCGTCTTTATTTAATTTAGCATCTGTCCGTTTTTTTCCAATATCAGAAATAAGGCTTTTTAGTGCTTCTTCATTGGGTTTTGCATTTGCTAATAAATCTTCAAACAAATTGGTTGCCAATTTAAAATTTTCAGAAAGCCCTCTCAAACTAACCCATACCTGTTCTTCACCTGCATACACATCAAAGGAACATCCCAACTGGTAAAATTTCTGTTGCACTTCTGCTGCACTCATTGTAGTAGTTCCCAGGTATTTTAAATATTCAACCGCCACAGATAGTTTTTTGTTATTGTTTGTTCCCATATCCAGGACATAATACATATCAAATGTTTTGTTTTCAACATTTGAAGTATAATACAAAGGAATATTGTTTTTTAGAGTTAATTTTTTAATGTCTTGTTCATAATTTATAAATACCGGCTCAATGTCTTTTGTTGGTGTGTTTATTAATTTTTTTACAAAATCGCTTTGATCATTGCGGTTCACCTCTACAGGCGTAATAGCAGGTTTCTCTACCTTTTGAACTGTTTTATCTTCTCCGGTTCGTTTATACACCACCACGTAGTTATTTGTATAATTCTTTTTTACAAACTCCATAACCTCTGGTTTGGTTATTTTTGATAACCTGTCTATGGTCGATACATAATCGTTCCACTTCTGGTCAGTAATAAATGCACCCACAAAAGCATCAGCTCGGGAAGCATTACTTTCAAACGATTTTGTCTGGCTGAATTTCATATCAGTAATTACTGCACTTAATAACCAATCTGGAAAATCTCCTTTTTTTATTCTTTCTATTTGTTGCAATAATAATTCTTTCACTTCATCCAGTTTCTGTCCTTCTTTTGGTGTGCCACTTAAAATATGTGCTGAATAATCTTTACATTCCATATCAAAGGAGTTTGACTCCAGTACTTTTTGCTGCTGGTTCAAATTCAAATCCATTAACCCGGCTTTGCCATTATATAAAATTTTATTTACAATTTTTATCATGTCTGCATCAGCAGTGCCTATTCCACCAAATCGATAACCTATCGTAATGTTTTCTGCATCTGGTCCTGTCACCGTTTTTATAACCGGGCTGGTTAATGGCTTTTCAACAAATGGGTGATAAACGGGAACTTCTTTATTTTTCCATACACCAAATTTTTTATCAATTAATTGTATTGCAACATCTGGGTCAAAATCTCCTGACAAACAAATTGCCATATTATTTGGCACATAATAAGTATTGAAATATTCTTTTATCTTTTTTAAAGAAGGATTTTTAAGATGCTCAATTGTACCTATCGTAGTTTGAGAACCATAGGTATTAAAAGGAAAAAGCCCTGAAAACAATGCCTCCCAAGCTTTCTCACCGTCATTATCAAGCCCCCTGTTTTTCTCTTCATACACCGCTTCCAGTTCGGTATGAAAAAGCCGCATCACCGGATTTCTGAAACGTTCCGACTCTACTGTCGCCCATTTATCCAACTGGTTAGATGGTATGTCATTTACATACACCGTTTGTTCCAGCCAGGTATAAGCATTGGTTCCTTTTGCACCTATAGATGACATCATTTTATCATACTCATTCGCTATTGCAAACTTAGATGCATATCCCGAAATACTGTCTATCTCATGATAAATGATTTTGCGCTTCTGCTCGTCTTTTGTTTGGCGATAAACTTCAAATAAATTTTCGATTTTATCCAACTCCACTTTCTCCTTGCCATAATCCTTACTGCCATAAATGTCTGTTCCTTTAAAAAGCATGTGCTCTAAATAGTGTGCTAATCCCGTTGCATCTGTAGGGTCGTTCTTACTTCCTGCCCGGGTGGCAATATAGGTTTGTATTCTCGGGGCGTTTTTATAAACGGTCATATACACTTTCAAACCGTTTTTAAGTGTATAAACTCGGGCATCCAAAGGATCTCCCTGCACAGATTCGTATTTTTTACCGCTTTCAGTTGCTGCCGCCTGCTCTTTTCCAACAGGTGTTAACGCACTTGTTTTCTGCCCCGGTAAAGAAATGCAGCTTAATGCCATTGCACAAAATGCAATACCAATTTTTGTGTTTAATGTTTTGTTCATGTTCAGTTCTATTTTATTTTTGGTAAAAATAGAATTATTTACTGATAAATTAAAATTCATGAAAGAAAAAAACCATTCCCTTTTTATTTATCCGTAAATTCGTCTTTTCAAATTAATTCATAATTATGAAACATATTGCTGTATTTCCGGGTTCATTCGACCCGGTTACAAAGGGACATGAAAATATTTTGCTCCGTGCCATTCCTTTGTTCGATGAAATAATAATTGCTATTGGTAAAAATGAAAGTAAACAAAACTATTTTTCCTTGCAACAACGCGAAATCTGGCTTAAACAGGTATTTGCAAACCAGCCAAAAGTAACCATTGCCTCTTATACCGGGCTTACCATCCACTTCTGTAAAAAAATGAATGCCTCTTATATACTTCGTGGTTTGCGTACTGCTGCCGATTTTGAATTTGAAAAAGCAATTGCTCAAAACAATAAAATAATGGCTCCCGAAATAGAAACAGTTTTTATTCTTCCCATCCCCGAACTTTCTGCCATCAACTCCTCCATTGTTCGCGATATTATAAGAAATGGAGGTGATGTTTCTCCCTTTATTCCAAAAGCAATTGATTTAAAAAAATAAATTAAAGGATGAACAAAATCTTTTTATTTATTGTATTCTCTATTTCTCTTTTATCCCATGCCCAAATCGTTACCATCAAAGGGTCTGCTAAATCTTATGAATATAGCGAAATTGCTGTGTGGGTAAACTCCGACTATATTTCCAATTCTCAAAAACAACTCACCTATTCGGTCATCGATTCTCTTGGCAATTTTTTGCTCGAGTTTAAATCAAAAGATATTCAATACATTACTTTAAAGATACAAAAAAACATAACCTCCATGTACGTTGAACCGGGCGCAAATTATCAAGTAATTATCTTTCCTACCGATTCAACCACTTATCAGAATCCCAACATCGAACACAATGTAAAACTATCCATTAATCTTAAAAGCAAAACCGAAATAAATGCTCTGACTATTAATTACGATAAACGCTTTGACGATTTTTTCAGCCAGGACTATAAAGCCTTTGTAAGCCGCGCTCCTATTCCTAAAATTGATTCCTTTAAACAAGCCATGCACAGTTATTATTCTACCGTTCAGAATAAATATTTTGATGCTTATATAACATACACCATTGCAGCTCTCGAAGAAAAAACTAAAGTGAGTCGAAAAAAACTGTTTGCCAATTACATCAGCGGAAAGCCTATTCTATATAACAATCCCGAATACATGAATTTTTTTAATGCCTTTTACAAACAAACGATTCAAAATTTTTCTCTTTCAAAAGACGGATTTCCATTGAGTTTTCAAATCAATGACAAAGGAAATTTATCCGGAGTTATGAATATTTTAAAACGTAACCCGTTTTTACAAAACGATACCATCACCGAACTGGTTTTGCTCAAAGGCTTGTACGAATCCTATTATGATGGCTCCTTTCAACAAAGCAGTATTTCTTCTTTGTTGCAACAAATTTTAAATGAAAGTAAAATAGGCGAGCACCAGCTAATAGCAAAAAATATTTTGAATTCTTTTTCCAAACTCCACAAAGGAAGTCCCGCTCCTTTCTTTGAACTCCCTGATAAAACTGGGGTTACTCATAGCATGGATGAATTAAAAACAAAAAATAAATATGTATATCTCATGTTTTACGATGCAAAGTGTACTTCCTGCCTCGAACAAATGAAAGTAATTACTGCTTTCAAAAAAACCTACGGTGATGGAATAACATTTGTTAGTATTTCTACAGATAAATCAAATGCGGAACTCAAAGATTTTTGCACTAAAAATCCTAAATTCGATTGGTTATTTTTATACGATAACACCAAAGACTTACTTAAAACACAATACGAAATTAAATCCCTCCCTGCTTATTACTTAATCAATCCCGATGGTGATTTTGTCCAGGTTCCTGCCGAAGCTCCTGATGGAGATATTGACCGTGCCTTTTTTGATATTGTAAAACCCAAAGCAAAACTTCATAATGTGGGCTTAAAGCAAAATCGTTAATTATTTTTTTTCAATCTCCGACATCACATCCACTATGGAAGGATATGTATTATTTTTCACAATCTTTAAATCCCCTTTTGTAAACCATTTTGCTTCGGTTATTCCTTCTTCTCTTTGAGGAATTAATTCCGAAGTATCATCACATTTCATTTCAAACCAAACGGTAGATTTCAAAATTTCTTTTCCTTCAACGGTATAAATATGATAAGTTGTAGGTAATTGTTTACTAATTTCCAAACCTTTAATTCCGCATTCTTCCTCCACTTCTCTAATGGCACAACTTTCAATCGTTTCTCCTTCCTCTCTTTTGCCTTTTGGCAAATCCCATTTACCATTTCTGAAAATAAATAAATATTCCTCTTTTTTATTTTTTACCAATCCTCCTCCCGCTTCAATATTTTTAAAAATAGATTGGAAAAGTTTAAACATGGGCTGCAAATTTTTATCAAAAAATACAATCTCATTTTCCTCTGCATCATTTATTGCATTCGAATACGATTTTTTTATAGCAGATTCTGTCCTGCAATCATTTATAACACATATCTTTTTGTTTTCCATTAATTTCCTGTTAAGGAAATCCATATCTTCTACAAAAAATAATGTTTTTTCTTTAGCATATACTTTTATCATTTTTTTTATTTGTTTTTTAGTTAATTTTTATTTATTATTAGTTTAAATGAGTTATTCGTTGTTTTGTTAATTACTTTCTATTTATTGCGTAATTATGTTTAATATCTTTGCGAAATGAAACCGAATGACGAATCCCCATTAAAAATAGCAGAATTTCTTTTACAAATCAAAGCAATTAAATTACAACCCAATCAGCCATTTACATGGGCTTCCGGCTGGAAATCTCCTATTTATTGCGACAACCGTGTTACACTTTCGTACCCAAAGGTACGAACTTATATTAGACAAGAATTTGTAAAAGCAATAATTGACACTTTCGGCAAGCCCGATGTCATTGCAGGTGTTGCCACTGGCGGCATAGCCCAGGGTGCATTGGTAGCCCAGGAAATGGGATTACCATTTGTGTATATCCGCTCCGAAGCAAAAAAACACGGACTCACTAACATGATAGAAGGAGTGGTGGAAAAAGGACAATCCGTTGTAGTTATCGAAGACTTAATATCTACCGGTGGTAGTAGTTTGAAAGCCGTGGATGCCCTTCGGGAAGCAGGTTGCGAAGTTAAAGGAATGGCTGCCATATTTACGTACGGATTTAAAACCGCTACCGAAAATTTTAAAAAATCAAAATGCAAATTGATTACTTTAAGTAATTACGAAACCCTCGTTAAAAAAGCATTGCAAACCGAATATATTACCGAAAATGATTTGCAATCATTGCAGCAATGGAGGGATAATCCTTCCCAATGGAAATAGTTCATTCATTCACTAATCATTTGTGATTAGTCATTTGTAAATTTGTATTAATTCATAATATCAGCATGACAAAAATAGAAAGTAATAAAATAGAAATAAACCATTCGGCAGAATACATTTTTAATTTTTTAACCGACTTCAATAATTTTGAAAAATTAATGCCGCCACAAGTTACCGAATGGACCTCCACCAAAGAGGAAGGCTCTTTTAATGTAAACGGGTTAGCAACCATCGGCTTAAAAATTATTGAAAAAACTCCTTTTACAAAAATCACCCTCACCTCTCATGGAAAAGTTCCTTTCGAATTCAAATTATATGTCTTACTTACCGAAAAAGATGCAAATAATTGTCTAGGTCAGTTGCTATTCGAAGCTGAATTAAACATGATGATGAAAATGATGGCAGTAAAACCGCTCACCAATTTCTTCAACATGCTTGCAGAAAAAATGAAGGATATTAAGTAAACCCTTCCTCCATCACTTTCTCAATCTCCTTTTTTCTAATTATAAATTAATTAATAACTCTAACCGAATACTTCATTTCAAGAGGATTGTACTTCATTGGGGTCTCCATCTTACCCCAATTTCAAATATACCATTATTGTCTTCAATAAAATCCCTTTTAACAGCCTCTAATAATTAATTTATAACTCTAATCGCCTGTTTTTTTCAAAAATGGTTGGGATTAAAAATGTTGGGTTGGAATATAAGGATTAAAATATGAAAAAAATGTAACGTCACTACCACTTTTTAAGAAAACAAACATTTTTGGAAAAAATGAGACTACAAAGGTGGTTTAGGTATAAAACAGGCACAATATCACTCTTTTGCGTGTACCCCAATTTCAAATTTTAACCTTAATTAATGTCTTCATTCTAGTTAACCTTTTTATTTTCAAGTCGAATAAAAACGTAATTTCGGCAAATAATTAAAAATAATTGCTTCTTATATAATGTATGGAAATAGGAATAGATAGTTTTGCAGCCGCAAAAATGAGTAACAATGCCAGAGACAACATGCTGGCTATGGCAGAACTGCTCGAAAGAATAGAACATGCAGATAAATCAGGGTTGGATGTCTTTGGAATTGGTGAGCATCATCGTAAAGAATTTCTCGACTCTTCACCTGCCGTTATATTAGCCGCAGCGGCAGCCATCACTTCCCGTATTCGGCTTACCAGTGCAGTGGCGGTGATAAGCGCAGCCGACCCGGTAAGGGTGTTTCAAAACTTCGCCACCCTCGATTTAATCTCCAAAGGCAGAGCAGAAATGGTGGTGGGTCGCGGTTCTTTCACAGAAGCATTTCCGTTGTTTGGTTACAATCTCAACGATTACGATGAAATTTTTATAGAAAAACTGAATCTCTTATTATCTATCAGGGCAAATGAAGTGGTCAACTGGTCTGGCACATTTCGTGCCCCTCTCCGCAATCAGGCTATCTACCCCCGTCCTGTTCAAAACCCTATTCCCATTTGGTTAGGTGTTGGCGGCACCCCCGAATCGTTTGTGCGCGCCGGAACGCTCGGTCTTCCTCTGATGGTTGCTGTCATTGGAGGAGAAACGCATCGCTTTCGACCATTAATAGACCTTTACCGCCAGGCTGGCAATAGAGCAGGTCATCCTCCCGAACTGTTAAAAGTAGGGTTGCATTCTTTGGGGTATGTGGCAAATAGCAAAGAAGAGGCAATAGATGATTATTATCCGGGCTATGCCGAAACCTTTACCAGGATAGGAAAAGAGCGAGGCTGGTCCCCGGTAAGCCGCAGCAAATTCGATGCTCAAAATGGTCAGATGGGAGCGTTACTGGTGGGCAGCCCGGAAGAAGTGGCAAAGAAAATTCTTCGTCATAGCGAAGCTCTTGGTGGTATTTCCAGGTTTACTTTTCAGATGGATAATGCAGCCCTGCCTCATGCCAGCCTGATGAATTCCATCCACCTGATAGGTACAAAAGTAGCCCCGTTGGTTAATGGCAAAAGCACTACCATTTAAAATTTTAGGCGTGCTGATTTAGATAAATACAATTTCTTTCAAATCATACTCCTTCATTTCCTCCGACTTTAAAAGTACCTGAAGTTTACCCGCTTCAGAAACGCCGGTAATTTTTCCTTCAAACAGTTCATTGTTTACCGAAAAACGATTCCAGGTATTCAGTCGGTATAGTCGTTGCAGATAAGCAGAATCAATGTTCCCAAGTTTATTTGCCTTCAATTGAAGGTAACGTGCTTCAATAAACAGGCATAATTTTTCAATGATGTTAATAAAATCAAATAGTTTATTTGCAATCAAAGCAGCAGAAGTAGAATTCTTTGTTGTTTTAAAAATGGTTTGATTAATATTAATCCCGATTCCTAAAATAGTACTTTGAATAGTGTTATCTCTTAGAGTATTTTCAATCAATATTCCGCCAATCTTTTTGTCATTAATATAAATATCGTTGGGCCATTTAATCTTTATCCTTCCTTTTTTTTCCTCCGGTTCCAGTATTTCTGCCATTAAGTCAGCAACAGCTAAAGCCGTAATTTTAGTAATAAGATATTGCTTGTCGGCATTCAAAAACGTAGGATACAAAACAAGGCTCAATGATATATTTTTATTGGGTTCGCTCTCCCAAACATTACCTCTTTGCCCTCTTCCGTTTGTTTGTTCAAAGGTATAAATTAGCGACCCCTCTGGAATACTATTTTGGCGCAACAATTCACTGGCATAACTGTTGGTAGAGTCAACCGATTTTAAATGAATAATATTCTGCCCTATAAATAATGTTCTCATAGCGCGTTTATGCGAAAGTTTTGATTAATTTTGTCGGTATTCATAAAAATAATTCTGCAAAGAACGAAATAAAAAGGAAATAAACTGTTTAATGGCTGAAAAGAAAGATACAACTGCAAAGAAAAAAGCAGTAAAAAAAACTGCAACAAAAAAAGTTGCTCCGGTTAAAAAGAGCAAAACTCCCGTAAAATCAACTAAAACTGCTAAATCAAAAGCAACAAAAAAAGACACTTCAAAACCGGTAAAAATGGATGCTGCCCAATTGCTGGCAGATGCTATTGTGAAAGGAATTTTGGAAGTGAAAGGGCGAAACATTTCTATTCTTAATTTGAAGAATATTCAAAACAGAGTGTGTGATTATTTTATTATTTGCCAGGCAGATTCCAATACACAGGTAAATGCCATTGCTGGCTCCGTGGAAGAAATGGTAAAGAAAACAACCGGTGAGCGTCCATATAAAAAAGAAGGTTTTGAAAATTCCGAATGGATATTGGTGGATTATGTAACCGTTGTGGTTCATATTTTCCAATCACAAATACGTAATTATTATAATTTAGAATCACTTTGGGCAGATGCCGAAGTAAAAGAAATTGCATTTGAATAATTTTTATATAACGATATATATATATGAGCGACAACCAGGAAAAACAAGAAAATCAGGAACAACCGGAGAATAATAGCCCCCGGGATAATGCTCCAAAGAAACCCAAACTACCCAAAACTTCTTTTAATTTTTATTGGATTTACGGTATCATTGCTGTAGCATTAATTGCTATGCAAATGATGAATAGCTTTTCTTCCGGACTAAAGGAAAAAAGCATAAACGAATTTATAGAGACAATGTTAAAGCAACATCACGTTGTTAAAGTTGTTATTGTTCCGTCCGAAAACATTGCTGAAATAACTATTGGAAAAGAATTTTTAAAACTTCCGCAATACTCCGGCGATGACTTGGAAAAACATCCCGGGGGTCCGCATTACAAAGTCAAGATTTCTGACGTTACTACATTTAATAATAGGTTAATAGAAGCAGAAAAAGGTTTTTCAGACGACCAGAAAGTGGATAGTGTAAATGAAAACCGGACCAGCTGGTACGACCAGCTGGGATGGATATTACCCATCTTATTAATGATTGTTATCTGGGTAATTATTATGCGCAGAATGGGCGGTGGCGGTGGTGCCGGACAAATATTTAACATTGGAAAATCCAAGGCTACTTTGTTTGATAAAGATACCCATGTAAATATTACATTTAATGATGTTGCTGGTTTGGAAGGTGCTAAGATTGAAATAAAAGAGATTGTTGATTTTCTTAAGAACCCAAAGAAATATACTGTATTAGGTGCTAAAATTCCAAAAGGGGCATTGTTGGTAGGTCCTCCGGGAACTGGTAAAACTTTATTGGCTAAAGCAGTTGCAGGAGAGGCAAAAGTTCCTTTCTTTTCGCTTTCCGGTTCCGATTTTGTGGAGATGTTTGTAGGCGTTGGTGCTTCACGTGTTCGCGATTTATTCCGCCAGGCAAAAGAAAAAGCCCCTTGTATTATTTTTATTGATGAGATAGATGCTATAGGGCGTGCTCGTGGAAAATCACCTGCACAAGGGGCAAATGATGAAAGAGAAAATACCTTAAACCAATTGTTAACTGAAATGGATGGTTTCGGAACCAATAGTGGTGTTATTATATTAGCAGCTACTAACAGGGCAGATATTTTGGACAGGGCATTGATGCGTGCTGGTCGTTTCGACAGGCAGATATATGTTGATATGCCAGACTTGAACGAACGCAAAGATATTTTCAAGGTACACTTAAAACCATTGAAATTAGATACTTCGGTAGATGTTGATTTCTTAGCAAAACAAACTCCTGGTTTTTCGGGTGCTGATATTGCCAACATTTGTAACGAAGCGGCTTTAATTGCTGCCCGTCATGATAAAAAAGAAATTGGGAAACAGGATTTCTTAGATGCTGTTGACCGTATCATTGGTGGTTTGGAGAAGAAAAATAAAATAATATCTGTCCACGAAAAAAAAGTGATTGCTTATCACGAAGCTGGACATGCTTCGGTGAGTTGGTTGTTAGAGCATGCAAGTCCATTGGTAAAAGTAACTATTGTTCCTCGTGGTCGTTCGTTAGGGGCTGCATGGTATCTGCCGGAAGAACGCCAGATTACTACTACAGAACAATTAATGGACGAAATGTGTGCGACTCTTGGCGGACGCGCTGCCGAAGAAATTGTTTTCGGAAAAATATCAACTGGAGCATTAAGTGATTTGGAAAAAATTACCAAGCAGGCATATGCGATGATAACGATTTATGGATTGAATGAAAAGATTGGAAACATTAGTTATTACGATTCTACGGGGGCAAATGAATATGGTTTTACAAAACCTTACAGCGAACGTACAGCCCAGACTATAGATGAAGAGGTAAGTAAAATGATTGAATTGGCTTATAAACGGGCTAAAGACATTCTTACAAAAAACAAACATTTATTAAAACTGCTGGCGGAAAAATTACTTGAAAAAGAAGTTATTTTTAAAGAAGATTTAGAAACAATTTTTGGCAGACGCCCTTATGATAAAGAGGAAATTCCTCTTCTTAGGCAGGAGTTGCCTCCTAACAACGGAACCGCAACTTCAGAAGTAAAAAGTGAACAGGAAAAGGAGTTAACCGAAATAATAGAACAGGTAAAAACAGAAGAAAAACTGGAGGAGAAAAAAGATAAAAAACGAACTGAAAAAACAGAAAACAAAAATTCTGACGAACCAGGAAATAATAGTGAACATACATCGGAAGCTCCAAAAGATACTTTGTTTTAACCAATGACAGACGTTACTTCCAGAGAAAAAATATTAAAAAAGATTCGCAAAGCGTTAACCAATAAATCATCGCAGGAAATTGGTGATGTTGATTTGGAGTCTGAAATATATGTTTCTTCTGATGAACCGCTCGAAATACAATTTGCTCAAAAGTTTTCCGCTCTCAATGGTAAATTTGTTTTCTGTGAAAACGAAACGGAATTCCTTGAAAATTTTTCTTTTTTTTCAAAAGACAATGATTGGAAAAGCATTTTTTGTTTAGAATCATCCATAAAAAATATTCTTAATAAAGGGCAAATAAAATTCTATGATAAGGAAGATGATTTTGCTGAAACAGATATTGGTATCACCTTTTGCGAATGTTTAATTGCCCGTACCGGAAGTATAATGATTACCTCCAAGCAAGGCTCCGGACGAAGACTTCCCGTTTATTCCAATAATCATATAGTAATAGCATATACTTCCCAATTGGTTAATAATATCAAAGATGGTTTGAAATTAATCAGGGATAAATATGGCAGTCAACTACCTTCCATGATTTCCACCATATCCGGACCCAGCAAAACTGCTGATATTGAAAAGACTCTTGTGCAAGGTGCTCACGGACCTAAAGAAGTTTTCGTTTTTTTAATTGACGATGTTCCTTTAGCCGACTAAACTCTTACCGCTTGAAAAATTTCTTCATTAGGACACTTACAGCAGGCGCATTTGTAGCAATTTTATTAGGATGTACTTACCGCAGCCAGATTTCTTTCTGTATTCTGTTTTTTATTATTACCATTTTGGGTTTATGGGAATTTTATTCGCTTGCTGAAAAAGGAGGTAGCTTTCCTCAAAAAGTGACAGGAACTATAGTTGGTGCAATTCTTTATGCAAGCGTTTCATTAATTTGGATGGATACTCATAATTTGCATATTGCATTCATAATTCCATTTTTATTTTATGTATTCATAATTCCATTGTTATTTATCATTTTAATAATAGAATTATTCAGAAAAAAGGAAAACCCGTTCAGAAATATATCATTTACACTTCTTGGAATAGTTTACATAGCTGTGCCATTCTCCTTTTTAACATATATCAATACCATTGATGGCGCGTATAACTATCAAGTTCTATTCGGCATTTTCTTTCTGCTCTGGAGCAATGACGCAGGAGCATACATAGTCGGGTCGCTGATAGGAAAACATAAATTATTCCCTCGTATATCTCCTGGCAAAACATGGGAAGGAAGCATTGGTGGTGCTATCATTTGTTATGGCATTGTCTTTATTATTTCAAACTGGTACACTTCTATTTCTTTTGCCGATTGGATAGTTGTTGCCACTATTTTAATTGTAATGGGTACACTTGGCGATTTGGTGGAATCTTTGCTGAAAAGAAGTGTGAATGTAAAAGATTCAGGAAAACTACTACCTGGTCATGGTGGCATTTTAGACCGTTTCGATAGTTTACTAATGGCAGTTCCCTTTATATTTACCTATTTATTTCTTATTAAAATGCTTCTACATTAGAGCAATGTAAACAAACAATAGTAAATTACTTATCCCTTACATTAATATTTTTTATAAATTCGCACCACTAAAAACGGAAAATTAAAATAAAGAGAAAAATTACTTTAAAATTATGACAACAGAAACAAAATCAACAACTGCAGAACCACACAAGGATAGTATGTTTGACGCAGTTTTAGCTAGACTGGATGAGGCTGCAAAAATTTATGGATTATCGGAAGATGTGGCAGAGGTATTAAGAAATCCTCAAAAACAAGTAAAAGTGAGTATCCCTGTGATGATGGATAATGGAAAAGTTCAGATATTCGAAGGTTTCCGTACCGTTCACTCTACTGTTTTGGGACCTTCTAAAGGAGGAATCCGTTATGCAATGGATGTGTGCGATGATGAGGTAAAAGCACTTTCTGCGTGGATGACTTTTAAATGTGCTGTTGCTAACCTGCCTTTTGGCGGTGCCAAAGGTGGTATTAAATGCGACCCCCGGGCAATGAGTGTTGGTGAATTGGAACGTTTAACTAAAGCATATACTGTTGCAATGGCGGATGTTTTCGGACCGGACAGAGATATTCCTGCTCCTGACATGGGAACAAGCGGAAGAGAAATGGCTTGGTTGCTGGATGCATATAATAAAGTACACCGTGGCGACTTTCCTGCTGTAACTACAGGAAAGCCGGTTGGTATGGGTGGTTCGTTAGGCAGAGATGCAGCAACAGGTCGCGGAGTAATGGTGGCTACACTTGCTGCCTTAAAGAAAATGGGGTTAAACCCTGCTGATGTTTCTGCCGCTGTGCAAGGTTTTGGAAATGTTGGTGCGCATACTGCCCGTTTGTTAAGCGATCAGGGTATTATTGTATGTGCTATTGGCGACCATACTGCCACATTTTGGAATGAAAAAGGAATTGAGATACATGCTGCTTTGCGTTATGTAAAAGAAAACGGGGGAGTATTAAAAGGCTTTACCGGTGGTGTGGAAATAAAAAACGAAGAATTGTTGACTTCTGATGTAGATATATTAGTTCCGGCGGCTTTACAAAATGTAATTACCGAAGAAATTGCTCATAACATAAAAGCAAAATTAATTGTGGAAGGTGCTAACGGACCAACTACTCCTGAAGCCGATGCTATTTTAAAAGAGAAAAACATTATTGTGGTTCCTGATATTTTGGCTAACGGTGGTGGTGTTACTGTTTCTTACTTCGAATGGGTTCAAAACAGATATGGATATTACTGGACAGAAGAAGAAGTAAATATGAAACACGATTCTTCTATGAATGCTGCTTTTGAGCATGTATGGAATAATGGAAAACAATATCATACCACTATGCGTATTGGTGCTTACATTACTGCTCTAAAAAAGGTGGAGTTAGGTATTAAAGGCAAAGGTGTTTATTAGAAATATTCTTCTGTATTAACAATCAGATTCCTCTTTCAGAAATGAAAGAGGAATTTTTTATTTTATTACCTTTTTTATTTTAGAATGCAAGAGCAGCCGGGAATCCTATTTTTTATTGCACCACTATCTTTTTGTTGATACTGTTTTTGTTTATATCTGTAATTTGTATAAAATAAATTCCCGCGTTCATTTCCTCTTTTTCCAATGTTACTTCTTTGCCTCTGAAGTGTATTGTTTTTATTTCTTTTCCAAGTACATCCTTTATTTTTATAGCACTATTTATTTGTTCATCATTAAAAGAAATAACTGTTTGAGAAGTAAACGGGTTGGGTGAAATGTTTACTGATAATTGTTCATTATGCTTTTCCTCAACAGATAAAACCGAACACCAGTTCATCACTATGATGGGATACATCCTGCATTCACAACCAAAATGAACTACGGTGCCATCTCCCAATCCGTAAAAATTATTTCCCCAAGCCCGAAGCGTAGCATTGTTTTCTGACGCTATGGAATGAGAACCTCCTGCATCTATTGCCTCCATACCTGAAAGTGCTGTTACCTGGACGGGATAGTGACTGTCCACCAAGGTTCCGTCACCTAACTGGCTATAATAATTATACCCCCATGACCACACGGTAGAATCTGTTTTTAGCATCATGGAATGATTATAACCAGCAGAAATGGCTTTTACATTCGTTACTCCGTTCAATCGTACAGGAAAGATTTTATCATTAATGGTACTGTCCCCCAATTGACCGTTAATATTACCTCCCCAGGCATATACGCTTCCATCGCTTTTTAGGGCAAGGGAATGAATGCCGCCTGCGGAAATGGCTATAATACCAGATAAGCCCTTTACCTTTACTGGAATACTACTATTCGTGGTGGTACTGTCGCCCAGCTGACCGTTTACATTTCTCCCCCAAGCCCATACAGTACTGTCTTTTCGCAGGGCAAGCGAATGATACCCGCCACCTGCAATAGCCACTACATTATTCAAATTAATTACCGCAACCGGAGATGGCAGACAATTGCAGGCAACAGTATTGGTGGTTCCGTTTCCTATTTGTCCGTATTGATTAAAACCCCAGGCACTAACGGTGCTGTCGTTTTTTAAAGCCAGGCAATGATTTTGCCCGCTGGCTATTGCCCTTACATTGCTAAGTCCGAACACCTGCACAGGTACTGAACTATTTGGAAATAGTCCTGTCCCGAGCTGACCATTAAAATTATTTCCCCACGACCAAACCGTACCATTGTTTTTTAAAGCAATGGAATGATATTGTCCGGCATCTACTGCGGTAATTCCCGCAAGCCCCGAAACCTGCACAGGCGAAAGTCTGTCTAAAGTATCTCCCAAACCTAATTCACCGTAATAATTATATCCCCACGATTTAACAGTGCTGTCGTGACAAACGGAAAGCGAAAAAAACAAGCCTCCGGCAATGGTTTGGGAACAAGCAGGAATGATAAATAATGAATGAAGTATAAAAAATAAAATACAGATTTTTTTCATAGTGTATTTTTTTCGTTTGTAAAGATGCGATTTATTTAATCAACGAAAGACTATTAAAAAAGTTTTGCAATGATGAGAATTTGTTTATTTAGGTTAAAGGTGAGAATAAGAACTATTAAATTATTTGTATTAAAAATTATACAAATAGCTTTTTACTGGAAAAATTATTTTACAAACATAAGGCCTATGTTATGAGGAGTTGTTTGTCTTTCTGTTAGCGGGTTACAATTAGTTTCCGTGTTGCTGTACCTTCCTTTGTTGTAACGTAAACTATGTAAACACTTTTTTTGTTTTTATAAGATACATTATCAATACGTTATAAATATATTGGAAATAATAATGCTCGTTTAAGAATAATAAACGACCACTTTAAAACAATAAACGGTCGTTTATGAAAGTATAAGGGTCGTTTAATTGGACGCATTTAAAATCAGATGCTCCAAAACGATTGATTTTATTAATTATTTCATTTCTGTGTTTCTGAAAAGTAAAAAGGTGTGCACTCGTGACCGTTTTTAATTGTTTTCTCGTTTTTTATTTGGCAGAGACCTAAAACCACTATAATTTTAGCGCATACATCTTAAAATCAATTTAACGAAAATGAACAATAAATGTTTTTTGCACTATGTTTTAATATCTCGCCCTTTCAGGTGGTTTTAAGTTTATAAACAAAATTTGTAGTAGTTTAGCATTTAGTAAAACAATTTCCCCCTTATCCTTTTTGTGTTTAATCTTTTAAGTTCCCAAAAAATTGCGATATTTAACCTCTGATTTTAGCAATTTAACAATACAGCCATATAACAATACAGCCATATAGCAATACAGCAATATAACAATACAGCAATTTAATCATGGACAGCATATTCGAAATTCTGAAACTTATTCTTCCTGCCGGGATAGTTTTTTTGACTACTTATTACCTCGTAAAAAGTTTTCTGGACAAAGGAAAAACAAATAAAGAAATGGATGTGAAACTGGCGAACCAGTCGGTAATTACGCCCATTCGTTTGCAGGCGTATGAGCGGGTGGTATTGTTTTTAGAAAGAATAAACCCGAACGCAATGGTTATGAGACTGGGAAAAAATGGAAGTGCACCTAATTTCCAGGGAGAATTATTAAAAACAATACGAGAGGAGTTTGAGCATAATTTGTCGCAACAGATATACATGAGCAGCAAAGCATGGGAAGCCGTAGTGAAAGCAAAAGAAGAAACCATTAAGATAATCAATGTAGCTTCTACGCGGGTAAGTGCGGAAGCAAATGCAATGGAACTGGCACAAGCCATTATTATGGTTACTTCTCAGCTCACTGAACTGCCCACCAAAACAGCTGTGGAGTTTATTAAGAAAGAAATAGGGAAGGAGTTTTAGGTTACGAATACGAATGAATACGAATGAATACGAATTTACAAATTATTACTCGGGTTAAAATGTTTTAATTTTATAATATCAATAATAATGCAGGAGCAAGAACGCAAAGAAAAGTTTTGTACAGATTCAGGAATAGAAATAAAAAGAGTTTATAACCCACTCGAAGTTACTAATGAGCAACCGGGCGAATTCCCGTTTACGCGTGGTGTCCAGGAAACCATGTATCGCAGTAAACTATGGACCACGCGCCAGTATGCAGGGTTTTCTACAGCCGAAGAATCGAACAAAAGGTATCATTATTTATTGAACAATGGCACTACCGGCTTATCCGTTGCCTTTGATTTGCCTACACAAATAGGATACGATTCCGACCATGATTTTGCAGACGGAGAAGTGGGGAAAGCAGGTGTGGCAATAGATTCATTGAAAGACATAGAAATTTTGTTTGATGGAATAAAGCTGGAAAACATTACCACTTCCATGACCATTAATTCCACTGCGTCCATCCTGCTGGCAATGTATATTGCACTGGCAAAGAAACAAGGGGCAGATTTGAAAAAAATATCGGGTACTATTCAGAATGATATTTTAAAAGAATACGCTGCCAGGGGAACCTACATCTATCCTCCAAAGCAGAGTATGCGCATTATTACTGATATATTTGAATATTGCAGTAAAGAAGTTCCAAAGTGGAATACTATTTCTATTTCCGGTTATCACATACGGGAAGCAGGTTCAACAGCAGTGCAGGAACTTGCATTTACGCTGGCAAACGGAAAGGCATACTTAAAAGCAGCTATTGAAAAGGGTTTGGATATAAATGTATTTGCAAAACGATTGTCTTTTTTCTTTAATGCACATAATAATTTGTTTGAAGAAGTGGCGAAGTTTCGTGCAGCAAGACGAATGTGGGCTACTATTACAAAGGAACTGGGAGCAACCGACCCGAAGGCGCAAATGCTGCGATTTCATACACAAACAGGAGGTTCAACACTTACCGCACAACAGCCGCATAATAATATTCCACGGGTAACTATACAGGCATTATCTGCTGTATTGGGCGGTACACAAAGTTTACATACCAACGGGTACGATGAAGCCATTGCATTACCCACCGAAGAAGCCGCACACATTGCATTACGTACCCAGCAAATTATTGCTTTCGAAAGTGGAGTAGTGGATACGGTGGACCCATTGGCAGGTTCTTATTTTGTGGAAGCATTGACCAACGAAGTGGAAGCAGCAGCATGGGAATACATTAATAAAATAGATGCCATGGGAGGTTCGGTATCGGCAATAGAACAAGGTTACCTGCAAAACGAAATAGCCGCATCTGCTTATAAATACCAGAATGAAATTCAATCGGGAGAGAAAATAATAGTAGGAGTCAATAAATTTACGGTGGAAGAAAAACCAATGGAAAATGTTTTTTCAATTGACGATTCCATTCGCCAGTTCCAGATAGATAAAATAAATAAAGTAAAAGCAGAAAGGGATAATAAAAAAGTAAAATCCATTCTCCAAACACTTGATGCTAATGCCAGGGCAGAGGTTAACCTTATGCCAACCATACTGGAAGCAGCCGAAAACTATGCCACATTAGGAGAAATAGCGGATGTGATGCGGGGAGTATTTGGAGAGTTTACAGGATAGCGAAACTTACCGTTAAATCTTACAATATTATGCAGGTACTGTAGTAGCCTAAATTACAGCAAAATACTAATTAAAGTTAAATTGCCAATTTGGTAAACCTGTGACAATTCGCTATTTAGAAAAAAATCCCTTACTTTTGCAAACTGGATTCACCTTTTCATCGTATAAATTAACCAAACATTACAAGGGGAATATTTTGAAACCCGGTAATTATTTTTTAAGACAAAATATTTTTTTTGAATATAAATAAGCTATTTTGTTGAAACCTTTTTAGATTACCAGCGTATAACATAGTATATATTAATTATCTTTGAAACTAAATAAAATTTGCGATGAAATTAAAAAATATAACTCCGATTAGAAAATTCTATAACCTGATTTTTACTTTTGTATTTATTACCTGCTTTCACACTGCTTCTAATGCCGTTACTAATACCGCTCTTGTCTCCGGAGCCTGGGAAAACGGGCTTAATTGGTCGCTTTTTCATGCGCCACTAGCTACTGAAGATGTGGTAGTTCCGATAGCAATGACGGTGAATGCAAATGACGTTTGCCTGAGTTTAACAGTTATAATAACAGGTTCAGTTAGTATTACCGGTGCATTCACATTAAGTATTGCAGGTAATTTTGCAAATGCAGGAACATTTACGGCAGCCCCCGGCTCCACTCTTGTGTTCAATGCCGCAGTCAATTCCACAGTTACAGGCTCCGGCACTTTTACAGTAAAAAATATTACCCTCAATATGGGTTCTAAAACTACTCTCCTTGACATTCAATCTACGAATTTTATTACAGGAATTAATACCGGGAATGTGTTCAATTTTACATTTACCCAGGGCACCTGGAAACAGAACAATGCCGGCACACTAACAGATTGTCATAATGTTGGTACCGTAGGTGCACTTACCATACCTTTTCCTGTAGTTATTCAAGCCGATGCAGGAACAATAAACTTATGTAAATTTGGAACAGCCAGTAATGTTCTTTTATCCGGAAAGTTATTTGTAAATGGAGGAGCAATGACCGCATTAATAGGACAGGCGATTGGTGGAGCCATAGATTTTAAATATAAAGTGAACGGAGGCACACCACAGCTTTATATAACCTCGGGATCGCTTGACTGCGGAGCAGGGTTCAATCCTAACGCAGGGACAGATTATATAGACTTTAATATGACAGGCGGATTGTTGCACGTAGCTGATAATGGTCCTACAGTTGGAAACACTTTCGTTCTCCAGAATGTGGTTGGCGGGTCAACAGTTTTTACAGGAGGGATCATAGCAATAGAGGATGCTTGCATTAGTGCCTCTCCTGATGTGGATTTTGGGGGGCCAAACGTGACCCCGTTTACTGTTACAGGTGGGTATTTGGAATTGGGGTATGTAGGCTCATTGGCCGGAGCCACATTTTTTGGTCTTCAGTATTATACCGGTACCAATTATCCGAATATCATCTATAACGGAGGGATTGCAAAAAGTATTGGCATTTAATACATAATTTCCGTTAATATTTAAGGTGGAAGGAGCCGCTAATGTGGAAAAATTAATATTGCCGGCAGTTTCCGTCAAATCATTTGTAGTTATGGT